>CAYLJT010000213.1:0-11000 GCA_964383995.1 uncultured Polyangiaceae bacterium | reverse complement strand
AGCACGTCTTTCTTGTTGTGCTCGGGGGCCACTGACAATTGGCCTCCTGTGTGGTGCAGGGCGAGCTCTTCGATGAACTCGGGGGAGCGCTCGGCGAGGTCGTAGCGGACGCCGGAGGCCACGAGGACCTTCTTGATTCCTGGCTCTTTTCGCACTTTTCGCAAGACGTCGAGGAGCGGGTCGTGGTCGGTCACGAGGTTCTCGCACACGCCCGGGTGAACGCAGGACAGGAGCCGACAGGCCTTCTCGATGCTCTCGTCGCGACAGCGCATCTTGTACATGTTGGCGGTGGGGCCCCCGACGTCGCTGATGACGCCGCGGAAGCCGTCCATGCGGCGCAGCGCGCGCACCTCGCGTAGGATGCTCTCCGCCGAGCGGGACTGGATGATGCGGCCCTCGTGCTCGGTGATCGAGCAGAAGGTGCAGCCGCCGAAACAGCCACGCATGGTGACGATGGAGCTTTGGATGGTGGCAAAGGCGGGGACGGGCTCGGTGTAGCCAAAATGGGGCGTGCGCGCGAAGGGCAGATCGTAGAGGGCGTCCATCTCGGCGGTGTCGAGCGGGAGCGCGGGCGGGTTGAAATAGACGGCCTCGTGCCCGTGGGGCTGAAGAACAGGCCGCGCGTTGCCCGGGTTCGTCTCGTATTGGAACGCCCTCGACATGGCAGAAAAGGCGTCTTTGCTCTGACTTACCTCTTCGAAGCTCGGCAGGATGACGGTCTTGCCGTCGCTGACGTAGCGCGAGGCCTCGAGGTCTTCCCACTGACCCTTTCGCAGCACATAGCCTGTGCCGCGCACGTCGCGGATGGCGGACACGGGCTCGCCCGCCTGGAGGCGCTTTGCGACCTCCCACACCGGGCGCTCGCCCATGCCAAACACAATGAGATCCGCTTTGGCGTCGAGGAGCACGCTCCTACGCACGTCGTCGGACCAATAATCGTAGTGGGCAATCCGACGCAGCGAGGCCTCGATGCCGCCGAGGACAATGGGCATGTCGGCGCCAAAGGCCCTGCGCGCGAGGTTGCCATAGACCACGGTGGCGCGATTGGGCCGGAGCCCGGGCTTCCCGCCGGGCGAATAGGGGTCTTCGCTGCGCACCTTCTTTTGTGCGGTGAGCTTGTTCAACATCGAATCGAGGTTGCCCGCCGTGACCCCCACGAACAGGCGAGGTCGGCCGAGGCGGGTGATGTCGTCGACGTCGGTCCAGCGCGGTTGGGCGATGATGCCCACGCGGAAGCCGCGGGCCTCCAAGAAACGACCGATCAGGGTGACCCCGAAGGCGGGATGGTCGACGTAGGCGTCGCCGGAGATGAGCAGGATGTCCAGGTGATCCCAGCCGCGCGCGGCCATTTCTTCGCGAGAAGTGGGCAAAAACCGCCGAAGATCGCGGGGCGAGGAGGCCCGGCTTTTGCGCAGGGATACGAGCGACACCGCGGCACGATAGCAGACCCTCGGGGATAGTGCGCAGGCTGTCGTTCTGCTACCAAGGCGCGCATGAACGATCCGGCCCTGTCCGCCGACCCTACCTTCCGCGGCGCCCGTGACGCCGCCGGCCCCGAGGACCGTCTGCGCGAAGTTCGCCTGCGGGCGGGGCGCTTTCGGGACGGCATGTTGGCGCACGATCCCGTGCGCTACTACGGCTCTTTTGGCCTGATTCGCGTGCCCTACCCCACGCGCTATGCGTTCTTGAACGTGTCCACGGTGCCCACGCCGTTCGTTCATATCTTGAACCGACTGTTCGTGATTCAGGTGGACACGGCCTTTGGCCTTCGGACGCTTTTGGCCTCGCCATCGGACATCGTGGCCAACGGCGAGACGCCGTTCTTCAAACGCATGGTGGAGTCGATGGGGCCCTTCGAAGGGCTCGGAAAGCGCTTTTTGGGCCCGCGCATCGCCACGGTCGAAGAGGTGCTGTCCAAGATTGGCATTCTCCCGGAAGACGTGGACTATATCTCCTACGACCACCTGCACACGCAAGATGTGCGAAAGTGGCTCGGGACCGGCGGATCCCCAGGCTATTTTCCGAACGCAAAGCTGCTCGTGATGCGCCAAGAGTGGGAGTCGACGAAGGCCCTCTTACCCCCCCAGCGCGATTGGTATTGTCCCTCTGGCATCGACGGCATCGACCCCCAGAAGGTCGTCTTGCTCGACGGCGACACGAAGCTCGGCGACAGCGTGGCTTTGCTTCATACGCCCGGGCACACCGAGGGCAACCACTCGTTCGTCGTCCGAACGCCCGAGGGCCTCCTGGTGACCAGCGAGAACGGCGTGTGCGCCGACGCCTATGCGCCGCTCGCCTCGACGATCCCGGGCGTCGCGTCCTATGCGCGCAAGACGGGCATGGAGGTCATCCTGAACGGCAATACCTTGGAGGGCGGACTGGATCAGTACATCTCGATGGTGCAAGAGAAGGAAATCGCCGGCCCGTCGCGGCGCAACCCCGAGTTCCCCAACATGGCTTGCTCGTCGGAGGTGGCGCCTTATTGGGCCTTCCCTGGTATCGAGCCCACCTTGAGCTTTGGTGATATCGAGCACGGCAAGCCCGTTCGCAAGGGGAAGGCGTCATGAAGGGCTCCCCAGGCGAAAACCGCGTGATCGTGCTCACGGGGGCGGGCAGCGGCATCGGCAAGCACCTTGCCATCGCGCTCTCGCGGCGAGGGCATCGGGTGGTGGCGACCGACGTCAACGAGGCCGCGCTCTCCGCGTTGGCGCGGGAAGAGCCCGGTCCGCGCCTGATTACGCGCGCGCTCGACGTGCGCAAAGAGGCCTCCTTCGAAGACGTCTTCGACTTCGCTGAAGATGCCTTTGACGCCCTCGACGTGATGTTGAACGTGGCTGGCGTGTTGACCCCTGGCTGGGTGCACGAGCTTACGCCTGCGTCGGTCGAGCTCCAGATCGACGTGAACGTCAAAGGCGTGATTTACGGCACGCGGGCGGCCGCGCGACGCATGGTGCCGCGCGGGCGAGGGCACATCGTCAACTTCGGCTCGCTGGCATCTCTCGCCCCGGCGGAGGGCATCTCGGTGTATGTCGCGTCGAAGTTCGCCGTGCGCGGGTTTTCGCTGGCGGCCGCGAGCGAGCTGCGGGGGCACGGGGTCGACGTCACGCTGGTCATGCCCGACGCCGTGAAGACGCCGATGTTGGATTTACAGGCCAGTCGCGAAGAGGCCGCCCTGACCTTCTCCGGTGACAAGCCCTTGACGACGGAGGACATCGAGCGCGCCATCGTGGACGAGGTTTTGCCGAAAAGGCCGCTGGAATTGGCCCTTCCTGCCGCTCGTGCTGCCCTCGCGCGCATGGCCAACGCGGCGCCCGAGACCGCCATGCGGCTGACGCCCATGCTGCGCAAGAAGGGCCGCGCCGGTCAGAAGGCGTACCGAGGGAAGTAAGGAGCTTGGGAAGGTAGGCAGGGAAGGTGCCCGCGGAAAGACCCCGCGGGCACCTTAGGCGCGCTTCAGTTCATGCAAGGATCGGCGGGCGGATCGGCCGGGTCCAAGATGGTGCCCAAATCCATGGGCACGGCGGTGAAGCCCACGCCGATCGAGATGCCATCGCAGGTGGCGTTCGGATCTTGGCTGCCGTCCTGCATGATGTCCGACGCCTTCAAGATCTCGTTCTGGATGGCGATGACGGTCGCGTCGTTGCAGCCAAATCCAAACGCGTCGTAGGCCAGGTCTTGGATGATGTCCATGAACTCCGAGGTGCTCAAGACGCCAGAGATCTGCCCATTCGTCGCGGACGAGTGGTCGACGCTCAGGTCCATCGAGATGCGCGCCTGGTGCACGGGCAGTGTCAGATTGACGCCGCTGACGCGCAGGGTGACGACCAACGTGTCGGTGATGCCCGAGGTCCAGGTGTTGCCCACCAGCGTAGCCATCGGGAAGGTGACCTTGGCGCTCTTGATGTCGGCGGAGTCGGTCAAGCTCTCGGCAGTGACCGGCCAACAATCCTTGCCATCGAAGTTCGGCGTGGAGAAGGTCTGTCCGCCCGAGTAGACGTAGGCGGGAACAGGGTCCTGATCGGGATCCGCACCCAGGCCATCGAGGTGCATCATGATGGTGAACTCGCCGACGGCGATGCTGGCGTTGACCTGCGCGGTGGGATCGGGCGCCGCGGTCAGCAGGAGCGGCAAGACGTTCTTTCCAAACGAGTTGTCGATGCCATTGTTGCCATCGTCGTGGACGGACGCTGAGGCGCCGCCCGCCGGCATGCACAGCCCTGAAGACTGGCTGGTGGACACATCGCCGTCGATGTTCGCGCCGTACGTCTTCCACGCGGTCGTGTCGGACATGCCATTGGTCTTGGTCTCGCCGACGAAGAGGTTGTTGACCCCAAACACGGTGCCGTCCACGACGAAGGGGTCGCACACGGGGGCGCTGCCGCCCGTGCCTGATGTGCTCGATGTCGTGGTCGATGTCGTGGCCCCTCCGCCTCCCCCGGAGCCGACGGTGGTCGCGCTCTCGCCGCCGGCGCCGCCGTCACCGCTCGAGGTCGACGAGGTGGCGGTCGTGGCTTCGGTTTGCGCGTCGTCGTCGCCGCAGCCGACAAACAGCGCGGCGGTGGCAACGGCTCCAAGAACAAGATGGGTCAGGCGAAGATTCATCGGAAGCGTCCTCCTCAAGGCCCGTGAAGCTTAGAGCGTCGCCTCACCGTCGTCGACGTCTCCGCGCGATTCCGACATGCTGCGCCCTCGGAGGATTCGGAGATGCCCTACGCGACGCCGTTTCGGAGATGGGCCGCCCTCGCGGCCACGCTCTTGACGCTCACCTTCAGCGGGTTCGTTGGAGCTCAAACGAATGTCGCGCCCGCGGCGGGCAGCATCGCCGCCGAGCTCGATGAGCTGGGTCGCTACCTCGCGGCACACCAGGGCAAAGATGCCTGCAAAGAGCGCTGTTTCGTGCTCGATCGGCTGATTTTGCGGGGCAGCGTCGGGGACGGTCCGCTGTCGTTCGAGCTGTCCGGCGGCGTGCTCTCGGGGGGCGCGACGGCCGTCCCGCTGTTTGGTCCGCCGGCCACGGTGCGCGTCGAGGTGGAGAGCAAGGAAGCGGCGGCCATCGGCTTCGAAGGCGATCACTATTTCTTCCACACGGCAGAAAAACGCTTCGTCCTCAAAGGGAAGGTGTGGCTCGGCGCGGACCTCGCCCTCGCCATCCCGGGCCCGCTCAACACGCTGGAGGCCGAGCTGGAAGGCGGAGACGTGGTGGAAGGGGCGCGGCTCTCGGGCATCGTCGGCACGACGATCCACCTGCAACGCCGCGACACCACCGAGAAGGTGGAGGGGCCGACGGTGTTCCAGCTCTCGCGCGCGGTGCGTGTGGCGAAGGAGATCTCCTTCGAATACCGGCTCGTCATGCGCTCGGGCGTGGATCTCGGCGTGGTGCGGCTCCCGCTCTCGAACGGCGAAGAGGTGCTCGACGTGCGGGGTGCCACGAGCTTCCGCGTGGAGAACGGCGAGCTCGTGTTGCCGAGCGCCGGTAAGAGCGCCGAGATGACCATCACTGGCAAGCTGCCGAAGGTCGGGAATTTCGCGCCGGACAACCGCTCTTCGTACGAGTTTTGGTTGTTCGAGAGCGACGCCGAGCACCGCATCTTCGTCACGGGCGACGCGAAGCAGGTCGACTCGAAGGACTCGCCCATCCCGCGAACGCAGGCGAGCGCGCGCCTGTATTTGCTGCAAAAAGGCCAGAAAATCGCCGTCGAGGCCAAGCCTCTGAGCAGCGTCGACGTGCTGGCCGCGGTGGTCCGCCAACACAGCCGCACGCTCGTGCTCACCAAGCAGGGCGATCTTGTCTCGGACGACACGCTTGGCTACGAGAACAACGGCATCGACTATTTGCTGTATTCGCCCAACGCGCGGCCGATCTTCCTCGCCACCGATGGCAACGCCGAGCGCATCATGCACCAGGGGGAGCACACCGATGAGGTGCTCGTGCCGCTGCTTGCGGGCAGTCACAGCGTGCGCACGCAGTCGGTCTCGACGCTGACGATCGGCTCGCTGGGAGGTGCGTTGGCGCTGCCGATGCCGAGCTATCCGCTCACCGCGAGCCGCGTGAGCCTCACCGTGGGGGCCCCGAAGGGCGTCGTGCCCCTCGCGCTGCTGGGCGGCGATTCGCTGCGTCTTGCCTTGGAAGACGGGGATTTCTTTGCGCTGCTGGTGGGCTTCGTCGCGGGCTACATCGCCGTGCGACCTCGCAAAGAGCAGGCACTGCGCAGCCAACGGTTATGGCGGGCCTTGGGCGGCGCGGCCCTCGCGGGGGCGTACCTGATCTCGCCGGTCATCTACGGCATCGCGCTCTTCGCGTTGGTCTTGATCGGGCTCGGGGCCCTTATCGTGCGCCTGTTTCGAGGACCGACGTTGATCGCGGTGGGCGTGATCGGCGGCGGCCTCGGCGGTCTCGTGGCCCTGATTCTGCTCGCTTCGGTGGGCAGCATGCGATCGCCCGAAGGCCGTCATTACGACCTTCCCGCCGCGTCGCCCGCGTCGGCTCCGGTCTCTGCCTCGGGCGGCCGCAGCGATGTTTCGAAGCTTGGAAACATCGTGGCGCAGGAGGCCGAGGGGGGCGTGATTCAAGGCGTGACGCCCGTGGCGTTGAGCCTCCCGAGCTACGAAAAGAGCCTTTTTTCGAGCCGTGAGCTGGTGACGCAAGATCGACCCTTCGCGGCCTCGCTGGTGTACGTCACCGAGCTCGCGTTGGCGCCCTTGTACGTGCTTTGGGGGATCGCCGTGTTGCTGCTCGGCTGGACCCATCGGCACACGCCAAAGGCCGCCATGGAGCACGTGCGCGAGCGCATGAAGAAGGCGCCTCCGGAGGCCGCTGCGGACCCCGTCACGCCCCCCGTCGCAGCAGAAAAGGCGGCTCCGAAGGCTGAATGAAGCGCGTTCTCTTCGCTTCTTTCGTGCTGCTTTCGGCGTGCAGCGCAGGGGACATGCGGCCCGCCCCGAGCGCGTTGCAGGCGCCTGTCACGGCGGTCGCTTGGCAGGATGGTCCGGGGCCGTCCCACTTCGTCGCGATTGAGCCCTTCGTGCAGCGGGGCCGCGTCGCTTCCAACGCGATCGTGGGGGGGGCGCGCGCTGAAATGGAGGGGCAGCGCTACGTGCGCGTGGAGCAGAGCGACCGACGCCTCGATGGCGGCGCGACGATGCCCCCGTGGGTCGCAGCGAGCGCGCCCATCCAGAACGTGTTCTGGGAGACCGACGAGGTGCTCGGAAGTCCTTCGTTTTTCGGGGAATTGAAGCCCCTTGGCGGGCTCGCCGACGGGCCCTACGCGAGCTTCGATTGGCTCGACGGCGTGGGTCTCGTGACGCCGAGCGGGCTGTTCGTGGTGCGCTCCGATGGCAGCGCGCCCTCGCGCATCGGCCCCGCGGGCGCCGTGATGGCCGTGGCCGCGAGCGCTTCGTTCGGCGCGGTCGTGAAGCGTTTTGGTCAGGTCGTGGTCACGAGCGACGGCGGCAAAAGCTTCCGCGAGCTCCCCCAAGACCTCGGGCTCGTTGACAAAATTTCAGCACAAAACGGCTCTATTTTGCTCACCTTCCCCGACGGGCGTGGCCGCTCGCTCGGGCCCGACATGTCGCTCGGTGCGTGGTCCATCGTGTCGGAGGCGGAGGGGTCGGCTCCCACGACGCAGGAGCTCTGGCCCTCTTCCTTCGCGGGCGGTGATGCCTTCGAGGTGGCGGCCAACGGGGGCGCGTACCTCGGTCAGGGGCAGGCGCTCATCGCGTCGGGGTTGTTCTTCGGTGTGCTCGATCTGCGCAGCGACCGCGTCTTGTCGCTCGGCGCAGTGCCCCTCGAATCGGGGCGTTGCACGGCCTTTCGAGCCTCCGATGCGCCGCTCGTGCTGTGCGAGTCGGCGGACGCGGCGGTGGTGCTGCACGTGGGCGCGACGCCGCGCGTGGAGCGTTCGTTCGACCTGCGCGGCGCGTCCCCGCTCGACCGCTTCATCGGCGATGACGGCGGCGCGTTGGGGTTCCTCGGGCCCTGCGACTCGGCCGCGAAGACCCTTCCCCTCGATGGCATCGCCTCCGCGTCGCTCGTCGTCGCGTCACCGCAGCGCAGTCCTGTTTTCTGTGCGCGCGCGGCGGGAGGCGTGTGGCGCGAGCACACCGTTTCGGCGGAGGACGCGCCGTTCGTTCAAGGGTGGGCGGCGACCCAAAGCGGCCACGCGGTGGCTCTCGTGGCCTACCCAGGGACGCTCCTTCGCGAAGGCGCTCGTGTCGACGAGCGCGGTGCCACGCGTGTCCTACGCATCGCGCGGGATGAGCCGCCCTTCGCCATCCCGCGCTACCCCGCGTACGGCGGCACTCAACTGCTCAACAGCGACTACGCGGTGCGCGCCGACGGCACGTTGATGACCTGGCTCCCTTCGACGATGGCGACGGGCGGCGCGTTCGTGGTGGCCATCTCCGCCGAGGGCGTGATCCGCCGGATCGCCGCGCCGTCGCGCTCCGTCGCCCCCGTTCACGCGGGCCGCTTCGCCCTCGTGGCCGCCGAGGACGGGCGCTACTTCGAGACCACCGACTTCGGCGAAAATTGGTTGGAGGTCAAACGACCTCCGGGCGACATGCTCGCCCGGCCGGAACAGTGCTCGCCGATCGGCTGCCGCATCGGCGCGGTGATGCGCGTGGGCTGGGATGGCTTCGGGCCGAGCCCTACGCCCCCGGCCGCGGAAGACGCCGCGATGTTCGTCGCGCGGGCCCAGCGCGATCGCATGAGCTACGTCGGGACGCGCGTCCGTGAGCCGGTGATTCGCCTGGCGTGCCACTTCGATGGACCGGCCAAGGGCGACTCCACCCCCGGCACCTGGGCGTTTGGAGCAGGCCCCGTCGTGGCGCCGGGCACGGGCATCCCGTCTCGCCTCGGCAACTACGGATCCATGCTTTTGCCCGGCGGATTTGGCCCCACTGTGCCGCAGTCGGGGGACGTTTGGCTAGGCTACTTGACCCCCCTCGATGTCACCGCCGATGTGCATCACTTCACGTTGTCGCTCGATGGAGGCCTGCTTTCGGGGGTGAGCAACCGGGTCTACGAGGTGCGTCTGGCGCCCGTGCTGAAGGCCGATGGCGGCATCGCGCTCTTGCCGATGGGGACCGAAGACACCTGCCTGTCGAAGCTCCTCGCCGCCGGCGGCGTGACCCGCGCGACCTCGACTTGCCTCGACGATCCAAGCCTCGGCGTGGATCTCGGCGCGTCGACCTTGCTCGTCTACGATCGCGACGACGCCCTCGAAACCTCGATCATCGGCCGCGCGGAGGGGCAGAGCGCGGCCTTTGGCCTGCCGCCGTCACCGCGAAAACTGGCTGAAATCAAGGCCCTCGCGCCCTTTCGACCGCGCGAAATCGCCCTCGGCCGGCGGGGCGACGCGCCCGTGTTGATTGCTGTCGATGGCGATGGCCGCGCGAGCCTCACGCCCATCGATCAAGGCTCGGGCACCCTGGGTCGCGAAGAGGCGGTGGCTCCGTTGAGCGAGGCGCGCGTCGGCAGCGATCCGGCCTGTCGCAGCAGGGACGCCGGCGAATCGACGGTCGTGTTGCCCTTCGACACCGAGGTGGGATTGAGCGGTCTATCCGGTGTGGCAAGCACGGGTGCAGGAGGCCTCGCGGTGCTGCGCTGGTCCCCGTCGCGGGTGTGCATCGACGCCGCAGAGATCGCCATCCGCGATGAGCAACGCGACAGCGAGCAGGGGCCCGTCGACGGCCCTGGGAGCGCGCGCAAGATCGTGGCTCGCGTGGACAAGGGCCAGAAGAGCATGCGCGGCACGTTGGTCCTTGTGGGCATGGGCTCGGAGCTGACCCAGCCCATCGTGTGCGACGGCGTGGTGTCGCGGCCCGAATAGGCAAAAGCGCTGTTTCCGAAGGGCGCGTCGTCGTGGCAGACTTGCGCCATGGCCCACCGCATAGCCACGCTGCTGCTCGTCGCTCTCATCGCCGGCTGCGGCAACGACGCGGGCGGCATCTTCGGCGCGACGCCTAGCGCGGGGAGCGCATCCTCGTCCGGCGACACAAGCTCTTCGGGCGGGGGCGCCAGCTCCACGAGCGGTCAGGGCGGCGCGACGAGCGCAAGCGGTCAAGGTGGCATGACCGGCCAAGGCGGCACGAGCGGTCAAGGTGGCATGATCGGCCAAGGCGGTATGACCGGCCAGGGCGGCGCGGCGACGACGAGCGGCCAGGGCGGCATGGGAGGCGCGCTCAACTGCACGGCGGACAACGGTCAATGCTTCTTCGACAACCAATGTTGTTCGGACAAGTGCGCCATGCAGGAGTGCGGCTGCCGCATGGACGGCGAGACGTGCTTTCTTGCTCAAGACTGCTGCAATGGTAGCTGCCCTCTCGGCGGCAAGTGCGGCTGCCTAGCCGACGGCAAGCTCTGCGGCGGCGACAGCGACTGCTGCTCGGGAGCCTGTGTTTTTGGCACCTGCGGCTGCCACCCCACGGGGCAAAACTGCGTGTTCAACTCGGACTGCTGCAGCACCAACTGCGTTCAGGGTAAGTGCCAATAGACGCCAAAGCGGAGCGTGTGTGCTTCGCGGCCGGGTCCGCAAATTACGGCTTTTTCGCCGCGACCGTCGCCAAACAGGCCCTCTTGGTCTCGGGCCCGCAGGGCGCACAATCGCTGACCCTCTGAGGCGCGCTGGGGCACAAGGACATGCTGGCCTGGCGGTCCGACCAACCCAGTACGAGGCCGAGCGTGACGCAGACCGAGAAGAACAGCGCCCCAGCCGCCAGGTAGACGCCGCCACGCCCCCGCAAAGGGGCCCCGTTTTGCGCGGCGATGAACGCCTCCACGGCGGGAGCGCGCGGTCTCGTGGGCTTGGCCACGGGCTCCGCGAAAGCTGGAAACCGTCCTGACTCGATGGCCGCGGTTTGGGGCTTGGGGGGCGCGGTCCAGGGCGCCGCGGCGGCCTCGGTAGACGACTCCGCACGTCGATGTGCGATGGCGCCGCGCGCGGCAGGAGCTTCCGCGGGGGAGGGACGGGGGGCCGTGGCCCGCAGCGCGGACGCAAGGG
>CAYLJT010000212.1:0-11026 GCA_964383995.1 uncultured Polyangiaceae bacterium | reverse complement strand
TCGGGCGCCGTCGACGCGATCACGCGGGCGCTCGATGCCAATCACTTCGCGGTCATGCACCTCGGCGACGCCTCGGCCGGTATTCAAGCGGGGCAGCATCTCATCAGCGTCGCGGAAAACGCGGGCGATCTCGTGCTCGCCACGCGCGGCCGGCTCAACAACGGCAGCGTTCTCAACCACCTCGGCCTGTTCGAAGAAGCGCGCGTGTTGTTGGAGCGCGGCCTGGCCGACGCGCGTGCGCGTCGCATGCGCATCTTGGAGGGCTTCGCGGTTCACAACCTGGGCATGTGCTACGCGCGCCTCGGGGGCCTCGACGACGCCATCGATCTCGAACGGAAGGCGCAGAGCATCGCCGACGAATGCAACGCCGCGCGCCTGCGGGTCCACGCGCGGGTGTACGAGACCATCTTCCTCGTGTGGCGCGGGGGCCCCGGCGATCTCGGAACGGCCCTGTCCGTTGCGGCCTACCTCGTCAACGACACCAAGCGCCTGCCGGCCCTGCAAATGTCTGCGTCTTTCGCGCTCTCCCGCGTGCAGTTCGCGCGGCGCGCCTTCGCCGAGGCCCTGGCCGCCGCCGAGGACGCCAACGCCTGGCTGGCCGCGGGTCCCGTCGAGGAGTGGGAAGAGTTCGCGCGCCTCACGCTCGTGGAGCTTTTGCTCATGATGGGCCGCGAGCGCGACGCCGACGCGACCCTGGCCGTAGCCGCGCAGCACCTCGAGGGGCGCGCGCGGAGCATCACCGATCCTCGGCAAAGGCAGGCATTTTTGACGCGCGTCGAAGAAGTCGCGCGGCTCGCCCACCTGGCCCAGGTCCGCCTCGGGCGCACGTTCGGCTGAGCGCGTCGCCTCCGCCTCGCGCGACACCGCGTCAAACTACGGCTGTCTTTCTTGACGGTGTGCGATCGGCCCGGTAATGCCCGAGCACCCAAATGCAGAAGAAGATCGCTTCGATCCTCCGCCACACCGTCGTCGCCATCACCGCGGCATGCGTCCTGTTGTTCGGAGCGAGCAGCGCCCGAGCCGAAACCAAGATCGCCGTCATCGACACGCAGCGCGCCATCATGGAGACCGAAGACGGTTTGCGCGTTCAAGCGACCTTGAAGCGCCTCTTCGACACGCGCCAATCCGAGCTCGACGCCAAGCAACGCGCCCTCGCCGAGGACCGCGACGCTCTCGAAAAAGAGATGCAGGCGGGCAAGACGTCGAAGGACATCCTCCAGAAAAAATACGAAGCCCTGCTGCAGGCCCAGTCGGACATTCAGGGTCAGCTCGTGGAAGCGCAGCGCGAAATGCAGCGCAAAGAGCGCGAAATGACCACGCCGATCTGGCAAGGCATGATGACCATCGTGCGTCGCCTCGCGGCCCAAGAGGGCTACGAGATCATCGTCGACAAGGCGGCGGTCCCCTACTTTCGCGCGGATCTCGAGCTCACCGATCGCGTGATTCAGCTCTACAACGCCGGCCAACCCGCGGCGCCCGCCCCCGCAGCCGATCCTGCGCCGGCTGGCAAGCCCAAGGCAGGCGCCACGCCCGCGGCCACGCCCCCCGCGCCCGCCAAGCCCGCGGCCACGCCCCCCGCGCCCGCCAAGCCGGCCGCACCGAAGAAGTAAGCGGCCTTTTCCGAAGCGGACGTGCAACCAAAGGCGCCGAGCCCCCGCGTACGCAACGCGCTCTTCGCCGTCTTCCTCGCCGCCATTGCCGTCCTCTCGGGCACCTACGCGCTGCTCGACCACGCGACGACCAGCGCGGCGACGTGCGTCGCCCTCATGCGCACGGCGGGCGACCTCGACGCGTGCAGCGAGGTCGATCCTTGGCTGAACGCCGCGACGATTGCGCCCTGGACGGCCCCGCGCGCGCGCGTGGTGGGTGAGGAGCTGCACGCCCGCGTTGCGGTCGAATGCTACCTCGACGCCTGCGTGGGGCACCCCGACGCGGCCCAGCGCGCGGCGGCCGCCGAGGGCCTGCTGCGCGAAGCCAAGGCCATCGGCGAAGGCTCGAAGCGCGTCACGCTGGGCGACCTCGGTCCACAAATGGGCACGCCCAACCTGGGTCTCTTGGCCGACCTCTACGGCGATCGACCGGCGCTCCTCGCGGGCTACGACGGCCTCGCCACCTGGCAAGCGCGCGTCGCGGCGATTCGCGCGGCGTTCCTCGAAGGGGACCCCGCGCTCGCGCAGGTCATCGCGGCGCGCTACGCCGAGTTCGATCCTTGGGATCCGGATCTGCGCTCGACGGTAGGCGCCGCGTTGTGCCTCGGCAAAGACACCAGCCGCGGCCTCGTGATGCTGCAGTTTCTGCAAGAGCGTCGCGCGCACGACCGCAATACCGGCTCCGCGCGCGATTTCGGCGACGAGCGCACGGCCACCATCGCCTGCGCGGCGCTCGGCGGCGTAGCGCCACCCAAGGAGCCCGAGGCCATCGCGGGGAACAACGACGCCATCGACGCGCAGGCCGCCTTGCGCTTGCGCGTCGCCAAAACACCCGACGAAATCGCCGACGCGATGCGCGCGGCCGACGACGTCCTCGCCCAACCCCTGCCCTACCCGGGCGCGCGCCTCGCGGTCCTCGCCGAGCTCTTGGTGCGCAGCGAGGCCCCCGACGCGCACCGCCTCGCGACCCTGGCGCGGTTCAGCAAACCCTTCGAAAACAAGGGCGAATCGCCACTGGCACCGGCCGCCGCCTGGTCCCTCGCGGCCTTCCTCAGCGAGCCCACCGCTCCGCACGCGCGCGCTCCCGCGTCCACCTACGACGCGGCCTCGTTGCGCGCCGAGGCCCTCGCCCAAGATTCGTCCCTCGCGCCCGCGGAGGCCGCTTCTCTAAAACACGCGGCCTTCGCCCTCGCGCTCGGCGCCGCGCGGGCCCACGCGCTCGTCCCCACGCAAGACGAACGCGCCCTCGCGGAGCAGGCGCTCACCCGTGCCGCGCTCGGCCTCGGCCTTGAGAGCCCCTCGGTGGCCCTCACGCGCTCGACCATCGTCGCCCTCACCGGGGACCTCGACGGCGCGCTCAACGCCTTGGATCCAAGCCTTTTTGTGGATGCATCGATTTCCCTTGACACGCGTATCGGCGGCCTTGCGCAGCGCGCCCTGCTGCTCCACGTGCTCGGGCGTCTGCCGGAGGCGGCCGCCCTCGGCGACGAGGTCTTCGCCCTCGCGGACAGCGGCGCGGGCGATCTCCCGCGCACCCTCGCTACGTGGACCCGCACCGCGGTCGCCCCGAAGCCCACGGCGAGCGCCCCCGCGGCCTGGGTCTGGGCGGGCTACGCGAGCCCCACCTGGAACCTCGACGAGCCGTGGAAGGTCCGCCTCGTGCAGCAAACCGCCGAGGCCTTCGAAGGCGCGGCCACGCTGCCCGCCGAGGAACGACGGCGCGCGCGCTACGACGCGCTCACGGTCCGCGGCGACATGCCCCCCGCCGTCTTGCCCTACTTCTTGGTCGCCGCGCGGCTCGCGCCCGACGCAGCGTCGACGGAGGTGTGGCTCGACGCGCTGACCACCATCGACGGCCGGCGCATCTCGATGCGCGCCCTCACCTGGTCGCGCTTCGCCGCAGCCCGGGCCCGCGGCGACGGCGCCGCCGCGGCGCTTTGGTCTCGGCGTTTCGACACGCTCGCGCGCCTCGCGTCCGACCCGTTGCGCATGGATGCGGCCGCCCTGCTCGGCCTCTGATAGGAAGGTGCTCCCGATGTCCCGATCCCTGCGCGTCCTCCTTACGGTGCTCGCGACGACCCTAGCGGCCCTCTTGCTACCTGCGCAGGCATCCGCGTTCGAGCACCAATGGCACGCGGGGGCCGGCGCCGGTTACGCGCTCTGGAGCAACGAAAGCTCGTACCACGGCTTCGGCGGCGACCTGCACCTCGCCTACGGCGTCAACGACTCGTTCAACGCCATGGTGGAGGCCGGAGCCGTCGACCTCCCCTCGGGCAACGCGCTGCTCTTCCACGGCTCGCTCGGCGCGGCCTACCTGCTCGATGTGCTCGAGTGGGTGCCGTACGTGGGGGTCATGGGCGGCCTCCACGGCCGCTCGTTGAGCTCCGACGCGTGCACCAAGAACTGCACCGGCTTGGGCCTGGGCGTCACCGTGCCCGTGGGCCTCGACTACCAGTTTTCCAGGGATTTTGCCGTGGGTCTCGCGGCTCGCTACCACGTCGTGTTCGACAGCAACGGCACGAGCGGCTACCTCACGACGTTCGTGCGTGCGGAGATGCTCTGGGGCTATTGAGCGTGTCTCGGACATGACCGAGACACGCTCGGGCGCGCTCACATCTCGGTGGGCGGGCAGGTGAGGGCGCCCTGGCAGTCTTCGCTCGAGGGATCGAAGTCGGCGCACTTGTCGTTGGGCGCGATCCGCCAGGTGCAATAGTCGAGGTAGCTGAAGCCCTCGACGGCGTTGAACGACAGCGTGGACGCGAACACGGGCGCGGCGTGGCAGTAGTTCTGCGACTTCAAATAGGCGCGGTAATAGACCTTGTCCGAGACCTCGATGGGCCCCTCGTTGAGCGTTATCACGCCGTAGTCGCCCACCGCGCCACCGTCGGCCGCGGGCAGCGCGGTGACGTTTTCGACACGAATCTTCACGCCGCCCCAGCGATCGTGGAACGACTGCTTGGACGGTGAGCCGATGTCCTCGAACTCGGCCGCGGTGAACACGTGCGCGGCGGGCACGGGTGCCGTCCCGTGCCGCTCGATGCTGCAGCTCTTCGCGATTTGGAACTGCCCCACCGTGGAGCCGTTGGTCTCGGACGCGCAGTTCGAGAGCAAGAAGTTGGCGGTCTCGCCGATCACGTCGATCACGTCGCCGGGGCGCAGGTTGTCGGGGATGTCGTCGCCCGTCTCTTCTTCGCCCAGCTTGGGGCAGTAGGCCTTGTCGCCGCCGTCGTCGGTGGTGGCGTCGAAGCCGTAGTCGAGCACCAACATGCCCGAGTTTTCGGCCGTCTCCGCGAGCCCCGGCGCCGAAACGAACACGCCCCACAGGCACGAGCCCGAGCTCGATCCCTGGGAGACCAAGAACTTCTGGCTCATCACGACGAGGTCCGTGAGCTTCACCTTCACACCGACGCCGACCGTTCCGGTGGTCACATCGGCGATCGTCGCCTCGGTCCCCTCGCACGGAGCGCCACCGCCCACGCCCGTGGTGCTCGTCGACGTGCCCGTCGTGGACGAAGCGTCGCCGCCCGTCCCACTACCGCCGTCGCCGCCCGACGAGCTGTTCGACCCGGATTCCCTCGATGAGCACGCGGCGCCCAGGGTTGCGAGAATCGTTGCGGCTCCAAGGACTCCAAGACCAAGACCAATCGATCGATGCGTAAGGCCCATTGTGGCTCCAGCGTAAGGTGTTCGGGCCCGGGCCCGCGTGTTGACGCTAGCACGGCGGGCCCAGCGCTCGAACCCGCTCGATGCCCGCGTCGTGCTTTGATCGACGCCTGTCTCGGCGTCTACGACGAGCTGTCGCTGGGTTGCCCCAGCTCGAAACCGTCGTGCAGGGCGCGCACGGCGAGCTCGGCGTATTTCGTCGCGACGAGCACACTTATCTTGATTTCGCTGGTGGAAATGGCCTGCACGTTGATGGCGTGGTCCGCGAGGATGCGGAACATCTTGGCCGCGACGCCCGCGTGCGAGCGCATCCCGAGCCCCACGATGGAGACCTTGGCCACGTCCTCGTCGTAGCGAATGCCGAGGGCGCCCACGCTCTTCGCGACGCCTTCCATCACCGAGCGGGTGCGGTGTAGATCGGTCTTGGCGACGGTGAACGCGACGTCGGTCTTCGAATCGTGCCCCACCGCACGGGGCCCATCGCTCGGCGCGTTTTGGATGATCATGTCGACGGACACATTCTGCTCGGCGAGCAGGCCGAAAATCTCGGCGACCACGCCGGGCTTGTCGTCGACCCCGACGAGCTGCACGCGCGCTTCGCCGCGATCGCAGGCCACGCCCGCCACCACCACGCTCTCCAGGGGCTGATCTTCGGCCACGACCCAGGTGCCCGGGGCATCCGAAAACGACGAGCGCACGTGCACCGGCACACCGTATTTCATCGCAACCTCCACACTTCGAATCTGCAGGACCTTCGCGCCGACCGACGCCAGCTCGAGCATCTCTTCGTAGCTAATTCGGGCAATTTTGCGGGCATTCGGGCAGATATTGGGGTCCGTCGTGTAGACCCCATCGACGTCCGTGTAGATCTCGCAGGCGTTGGCGCCGATCGCCGCGGCGACCGCGACCGCGCTGGTGTCGCTGCCCCCGCGCCCCAAGGTGGTGATGTTGCCCTGCTCGTCCACCCCTTGAAATCCCGCGATGACCGCGATGCTGCCCTCGGCGAGCGTGCTCATCACGCGGCTCGCTTCGATGGTGCGGATGCGCGCCTTCATGAACGCGCTGTCGGTCAACACCTTCATTTGGTGCCCGAGGAAGCTGCGCGCACGGCCGCCCTCGGTTTGGATGGCCATCGCCGTCAGCGCGGCCGTCACCTGCTCGCCGGTCGCCGCCAGGGCGTCGGTCTCGCGCGCGTCGGGGATGGGCGAAAGCTCGTGCGCAAGCTTCAGCAGGCGATTCGTCTCGCCCGCCATCGCGCTCACGATCACCACCACGTCGTTGCCTTCGCGTTGGGTCGCGAGGGCGCGCGATGCCACGTTGCGGATGCGCTCCACGTTGGCGACCGAGGTGCCACCAAACTTCTGGACGATGAGGGCCACGGCGCGCCGACCTACAAGGGGCCCGCGCGTCGGTCAAGGGCACTTCGCTACTGGACGAGCTTGTTGATGCTGTCGACGGCGTCGGTCGCGTTCGAGCTGATGACGAGGCTCAACACGATGACGACGAGCAGGGCCAGCACGAAGAAGCCGAGGGCGATGATCAAGAACGGCAGCTCGCGACGGACCGCGCCGCCGCCGCCGTCTTTGCGCTCGGCGTTGGGCGCCAACGTCTCGCCGCCGCCCTCGGTGAGCGCGACGTAGTTGCCGAGGCCCTCGATCACGGCGGCCAAGCCCTCCTGCTGACGCAGGCGGAATTTGCCCTGAAAGCCGAGGGTTAGGCACAAAAAGTAAATCTGCGCGACGTGGGCCCGACCTCTCTGGCCGTGCAAGCTATCGAGCTTCGTGAAGAACACGTCGCCCGCGGTGTTGAGCTGAAAGAACTGGTATTGCAGGGGGTTTGACAGCCACTGCGTCTTGCCCGGCCACTGCGAGTGGAACACCACCTCGTCGGCGAACGCGGCGAGCGCGAACTTCGCGTCGGTCATGTCTTGCTCGGGGATGCGCGCCTCGCGGCCGTTCTGCATCATCGTGTCGAAGAGCCCGAGCACGCGCCGCTGCAAGATGTCGGACGACGGCAAATCCCGAGAGCTGCGAAGCTGAAGGATCAGGCTCAATACGTCGGAGCAGACCCAATACATGGTTTGTGACTGGCTCATGGCTCTCGCTTACCTCGCTCCCATCACTTGCCTGCTTGCACCGCGATGAGCCGAAGGTCCACTTTTTGGGGATCGATCGGTTGGTAGATCGCGATCGTGCCCGATCCGATGATGTCGTTCCAATAATCGCCACTTTGCGTGACGCGCAGGTACACGAGGCCGGGCTTCACGGGGATGGCGCCGGGCGGCCGGTACTCGACCGCGACCTGCACACCGGGCATGGCGGCGTTCAAGATGTGACCGATGTGCGTCCACGAGCCGACCTTCAACAGGCGCGGCAAACGCTCGCGCAAGGTGGCTTCGTCGGCGCCCTTCGCTTCGAGAAACAGCTCGTGGCTACGCGGCAGCTTGGGGTCTTCGAAGCGCCCGAGGTACATGCCATCCTCGCGCTTTTCGAGGGGCACGATCACGTAGCGCTCGGCCATGACACCGGCGACCATCGCCATGATCCGCTGGAAAAGCGGCTCGAACACGTCGTCGAGCTCGAGGTAATTGAACTTCGGCACGCTCGTCGGATCGCCCTCGGCGGCGAACGTGCACAGCTCACCGTAGAGCGACGCGAGCGTGATGAAGAGGTCTTCGGGGTGCGCGTTGCCGTGATCGACCATGTGGGAAATCACGGGGATGTACGAGTTCATGGTGTGCAGCATCCAGAACTTCGCGGTGTCGGAGGCATCGAAGTCGACGCTGGCTGCCGTGCGCATGCGGCGCCCTTCGGACAAGGACTTTTGCTTGCCGATCAGGGCGCTCAACAAGCGGCGCAGCGTGGTCATCAGGTGGTCGGACACACCGATGTGCAAAATCGACGGGATGTGCTCTTTGCGCAGCACCACGGCGCCCGTGTTGTCTCGGACAAGCTGGGCGATGCGGATGGTCGCGTAGGCGTCGCGGGGCTCGGTGCCGAACAACAAACGCAGGTGGCCACGGGCCCAGTTCACGGTGGACTCGTTGCGACCCGTGTTGACGTCGGACACCGTCGCGGGGCTGGCGACGAAACGCACGGCGGGGCCCGCCTTCGTGGGATCGAGGGCGGTGTTCGCTGCGGTGTCGCGCTGATGCGGGATCGCCAGGTACACGTCGAGGGCCTCGATGGCCGCGGGAAACGCGCCCTCGATGGGCCGGGCTTCGACGAGATCGTCGCCCCGGTCGCCCACGAAGAACGGTGTGCCATCGGAGAAGAAGCCGTGGCACTTGAGCAGCTTGAGCTGGCCGCCCGCGAGCACGCGCTCGTCGAAGGCGATGCCGCTCAGCCCCCAGTCGTAGGCAAGCACAGCGTGCATGCGGGCTTGCAGCAGGGCCTCGTGGTACTGGTCGGCCTGCTGCAGGTGCTGCGGGGTCATGAACAGACCCTCGGTCCAGACCGGCTTCCTCGGGTGGATCATCTTGGCGCTACCGTCTTATCAGATGTCGCCTTGATTGCGGACATCGGAGCGCACGAAGCGACGCCGTTCACGGCTGCACCGGAGCGCGGGGCGCCTCCGGCGACGCCGAACGCTTGGGCAGCGCGATTTTCCGCACCGCCGTCGAGGCCGGGAACATGTCCGCGTCAAACTGCTGGCCGTTGTCGATCTTGGTGCTCTCGATGAAGAAGCTCACCTTGGGATCGGGCTCGGGGGCGCCCGCTTCGGTCTCACGGCCCCCGCAGGCCACCTCGCCCGGGGGCAGCGGGAATTCGTAGAACGTCTTCCAGCTCGTGCCGCGGGGGCTGTGAAACAGCGCCACGCCCGCCAAATGGCTGGCGTCTTTGATGCGCTCGAACTTCACCTCGACGAGGTCGTTGGGGAACACCGTGACCTCGTCGGACTTCAGGATGTCCTCGGCGAGGACCTCTTTGTCCTTCAACAAGACGTCGTCATAGCTCGCGTTTTGCAGGCGAACGTCGCCCCGGAGCTGGTAGAGCCGAACGACCACCGGGCGCGGATTGCCGTTTTCGTTCGGGTTGATGTTGTCCGAAGCGAAGATGCTCAGCGTCACCATCTGGACATCGCAGGGCTTGGGAGCTTCGGGCTCGGGGGTCGACGAGCAACCCATGGCGGAGAGGCCCAACAGACCGAAGGCGGACCCGGCCAAGGCGGCGGAAAGCCCGAGAACGAAGAGGCGCTTGACCCTGTGTGCGACCATGCGCGCATTCTAAGAGGCCCCGACGCAAAACCCCAAACGACCGGCGAAAACTTCCCGATTCGGGGCTTCTGCTAGGCTCGTGGCACATGACGAAGCGCATCGATAAGCAGGGCCTGATGCCCATCCACGTGGGCGTCGACAGGAGCGTTCTGGTGCTCACCGGGGCCGGCGTTTCGGCGGAGAGCGGCGTGCCCACCTTCCGCGACGCGAATGGGCTCTGGGGACAGTTCAAGATCGAAAAGGTCGCCTCCCCCGACGGCTTCGAAGAAGACCCCGACCTCGTCTGGCGCTTCTACAGCGAGCGGCGGCAGGGCGCCCACACCTGCCACCCGAACCCGGGTCATTGGGCCCTCGCGGCCTTCGAAAAGCAGCTCGGAAACCGCTTTTTGTTGGTCACGCAAAACGTCGACGGCCTGCACCAAAAGGCCGGCAACCAAAGGGTCATCGCGCTGCACGGCGACCTCTTCACCACGCGTTGCTCGGGCTGTGACCGCAAGCCCTTCCATGACACGTCGCTTTACCTCGACGGTGCTCCCCCCTGCGATCGCTGCGCGAGCCGCGGAAAGAAGGCTTTCTTGCGCCCCCACATCGTGTGGTTCGGCGAAATGCTCGAAGCCAGTCACCTGCAACGCATCGAGGCGTTCATCGCTCAAGCAGGCAAAAGTCTGTTGTTTATCGCGGCCGGCACCTCGGGCGCAGTGTACCCGGCGTCGGGGCTCGTGGATCGCGCCAAACGAAGCGGCGCCGAGACCTGGCTCGTGAACGCCGAGGCCGCCGAGAACACCTCGTCGTTCGACAACTTCGTGCGCGGCAAGAGCGGTGAGATCCTGCCGCGGCTCTTTGGTCAGCAATAAAAAAACGCCCCGCAAAGCAGGGCGTTTTGTGCATGGACCAGCGCGGCGACTTGGGCGAGCCGACGCGCTGGCCACGTCGCGTGGTTAGTCGGAGAACGACGCGGTGAAGTTCTTCTCCGCGTCGATGTCGATGTGCAAGCGCTTCGGCAGCGGGCCCTCGGTCATCTGTTGCAAGATCGACGACGAGAGCATGGGCAGGAGGCTCGCGCGGAGGATGTGATCGATGTTGCGCGCGCCCGTATCGACCTCCGTGCAACGGCTCGCGATCAGCTCGACCAGCGCGTCGGAGTACGTGGTTTCCATGCGCTGGTTGTTGCGCAAACGGTCGACCAAACCGTTGAGCTTGAGGCGCGTGATGTCGCCCAACGCGGCCATCGAGATCGGCAGGTAAGGCACCATCGTCATGCGGGCCAAGAGGGCCGGCTTGAAGTGCGCGGACAACGTCGGCTTGATGGCCTCGAGGATCTCGCCGACGGGCGGGATCGTGTTGTCCTCCCACGCCGCCACCGTCATGTTGGTGATTTTGTCGGTGGCGAGGTTGCTGGTCATGATGATGACGGTGTTCTTGAAGTCGACCAAGCGCCCCTCGCCGTCGGAAAGCATGCCCTTGTCGAACACCTGGTAGAACAGGTTCATCACGTCGG
>CAYLJT010000211.1:0-11042 GCA_964383995.1 uncultured Polyangiaceae bacterium | reverse complement strand
GGTGGTCTCGGCCAATCGCTTTTCGGTCGACTACCTCGAAGCGAAGCGTGTGCGCATGGGCCACGCGCTGCCGACCCTGGAAGCGGTCGACGGTCCCTTCGTGGGCGACGCCGAATAGGCTTCGCTAGGGCTTCTTCGGCGCAGGCTCTTTGGGCTTGGAAGAGGGCGACGACGCCAGGCGCGCACGCAGGCGCGGCGCGTAGCCGTCCTTGTTTTCCTGCTTGATGCGGCCGATGGCGAGGGCCTCGTCGGGCACGTCTTTGGTGACCGTGGTGCCCGTTGCGACGTACGCGTTTTGGCCCACGTGGACCGGCGCGATGAGCTGCGAATCGCTGCCGATGAAGGCGCCTTTGCCGATCACCGTGCGGTGTTTGCGGAAGCCGTCGTAGTTGCAGAAGATGGTTCCCGCGCCGATGTTCGCGCGCTCGCCGACGTCGGCGTCGCCGAGGTAGGCGAGGTGGTTGGCCTTCGCGCCCTTGCGAACGTGCGTCTTCTTGGTCTCGACGAAGTTGCCGATGTGGGCCTCTTCTTCGATGTTGCTGTCCGGGCGCAGGTGCGAAAACGGGCCGATTTGTGCGCGCGGACCAATGGTGGACGAGGTCGCGACGGAGTAGGGCTTGAGCACCGCCTCGGGCTCCACGACGACGTCCGTGAGCACCGAGCCAACGTCGATCAGGGCCCCGGTGCCGATGTGCGTCGCGCCGCGCAGCACGACGTCGTGCTCGATGGTCGCGTTCTCTTCGATCACCACCGTCGCGTCGATGCGCGCGCTGCGCCGCACGGTGACCCCGTTGATGCGATGGCGTCGCGCGATGCGCTCGAAAATCAGCTCTTCGGCGCGGGCGAGCTCGTCGCGGTTGTTGATGCCCATGAACGAGGTGGCGTCGCTCGCGGCGATGGCGACGACCCGCGTGCTCTTCGCGGCCAGCGCCACGACGTCCGTTAAATAGAGCTCGTTTTGTGCGTTTTTTGCGTCGAGCTGGGCCAGGGCCTCGGTAAGAAACGCGACGCGCGCCAGGTAGACCGCGGGGTTCACCTCGTCGATGAGCTTCTCTTCGTGGCTCGCGTCGCGCTCTTCGCGAATAGCGACCACGTGCCGCTTTTCGTCGCGCAAAATCCGGCCGTAGCCGTGGGGCGCGGGCACACGCATGGTGAACATGCCGAGGGGCGCGTCGACGGGCAGCGCGGCGGGCAAGCGGGCGAGCTCGGCGGCTTCGAGGAGGGGTGTGTCTCCGCACAGGATCAAGCACCGTTCGGCCGCGGCCGGCACGCTCGGGAGGGCTTCGCGTACGGCGTGCCCGGTGCCGAGCTGGCGCTCTTGGATCGCGATCGAGACGCGCGCGCCGAAGGTATCGGTGAGCGAGGCCGCGACCTCGTCGCGGCCGTGCCCGACCACGACGACCACGTGGCTTACACCTGCGTCGAGGGCGGCGTTGACGACGTGGTGCGCCATGGGCCGCCCAGCGAGCGGAAATAGCACTTTGGGGAGCGGGCTTTTCATGCGCGTGCCCTGACCAGCGGCGAGCACGATGGCGACGAGCGGGGACATCAGCGGACGGTCTCCATACTCGGGGGAGCCTACCGCAGAAGGACCGGAGTACACTCGCGGCCATGCCGTCCCCCTTCACTTCCAGGTCCCTTGGCCGCTTGGGGCGCCGCGGTTTGTCGCTCCTCGGTCTGTGCGCTGCCGCGACCATTTCACCCTCCTGCCACCAAGAGCTCGATACGACGCGTGAAGCGGGGCCGAAGGGCACGCTCGGCGACGACATTTACGGCGTTCTTTGCGACCGTCTCGGCGCAAGCTCCCTGACGGAGGACGTCACCGGGGAGAGCTACCACGCGATTTGCCACTTCAACTCCAAGGGCGTGTACGGCGACGCCATCGCGACGAAGTATTTGCCCGCCGCAAAAGGCGCCAAATCCAAGGAGATGCGGCGTCTCGGTATCGCGAAGATGGAGATGCTCGCGAAGCGCCGCGGCGAGCTGATTCGCGCGCTGAACGCGAGCTTTCCCGACATCGAGATCGACAACGTCAAGACGCAGAAGACCGGTGACGAGATCGGCTACCACGACGCGCTGATGGCCCTCACGCAGGCCCTCACACCCCTCTACGAGGGCAGCCCCTTTGGCAAGAAGGCCGAGCCCTTGATGCCCGCCTCGACGCGCGCGCTCGGCCGCATGTTGGGCGCGTTGGAGGAGAGCCCCGAGGCGACGCAGGCCCTCTCGCGCATGTGGGGTCGAAAGGGCTATCGACCCCTCGAATCGGCCCTCGGCGCCATTCGCTCGGCCCTCGCCTACCCGAACCTGCGCAACCTCACGAAGACCTCGGTGGCCCTGCTCGGTCCCGACGGCGCCGCGAGCCCCGAGCTGCAACAGATGCTCAACGTCGTGAAGAGCGAGCTCGAGACGAGCATTCCGGTGGTCGCCCCGCTCCCTACCTACACCGTGGATCCCACGACCGCGCAGCCCAATCGGCCGATGACGAACAGCGAAGCGATGGCGAAGGCGCTCATGCGCAGCGTCGACAACGGCGACAGCGCGTTGGCCGCTTCGCCCGACGAAATCCCTCGCTACATCGTCGCCCGCGATCGGCGCGGCTTCGTGTGGCCCGCGGGGGCGCTCACCGGCCCGTTGCCCGCGCCCTTCGTCGACAACAACGCCGACGGTTTCGCCGACGTCGATGCCGCGGGGCGCTTCATCGACGCGTCGGGCATCGCCATCAACCTCGATCCGCCCTTCTTCGTGCCCGGCGTCTCGCTCGGTGCCACGGACCCGTTCGGGCGCCCCGAGGCCTTGCCTTACACCTACGTCGACACCTCACGCACGGTGGCTCGCTCGCTCGGCTTTCACATGGTGCCGATGCTCGACGCCACGCAATACGCGTCGGCCGACGATCCCGCGCCTTGGCTGAGCGAGCACGAGACGATGATGTACGCCCTCGCCGGGGCCTACACGCTGTACGGGCCGCGCGAACAGGCCGTCTTCGACTACAGCTCGAACACCATCGTGGGGGCCGGCTCGAGCTGCGACACCTGCGTGCCTTACCTGCGTTTTCGCGGTGAAGACTCGCCGATCCCGAGCCTCGTCCACGCTCTCGGGCAGGTCCTCGCCGATCCGGACTCGGACGCGATCTTGTTGTCGATGATCGATCTCATGGAAAACCACGAGCAGGTCGTGGCGCGCGTGATGGGGGCCGCGCTTCGCCTGCGCGAGATCGCCAAGGCCCACGACGACCTCGCGGCGCAGGGCGTCGAGCAGAAGGCCGAGCTCGCCTACGAGGTGCCCATTTGGGACGAAATGGCCGCCGTCATCGAGCAAATCACCCAGCAGCCCGAGCTCACCCGCAAGCTCTTGGAGGCCCTCGCCGACGACACCATCGTGTCGCCCTTCGGCGGCTCGAAGCACATGGGCGAGACCCTCGCGAAGTTCATGAAGTTTCGCGACGAGATGGTCTACAACCCGCAAAACCTGAACGGTCCAACGCTCAATTTGACCGTGGGAAATGGCTCCGTCGCCGATCCGCAGACGCCCGTCGAGCGCACGCCGCCGCTCAAGGCCGGCAACAACCGTTCGTGTTTTCAGCGCTCGATCCAGACCATCCGCGACGCGGCCGGGGTCACCGCGTGCAACAAGAGCGGCGCCTACGCCTCCATCGATTTGGGGTGGATCAGCGTAAGTTGGCCGCTTTTTGGCACCTACGACGAGTGCGAGCTGTTCCAGTTCGACGATCTCGCGATTTTCTACCTGCGCTCGATCCTGCCGCCCGCGCACCCCAAGCGCTCGTTTTTGGTCATCAACGACTCGACGCTCAACGGCATCATCGACATCGGCGCCTCGATTGGTTTGGACCCAAACGATCTCTTCCAGCAGTCGAGCGGCATCACGGGGATGACCTTGCAGCCCGATCCGCCGGCTTTGAACCGCCTCGTGTTCTTCGGCGCGGACTCGGACCAGTGGAGCATGCCTGACCGCGACACCTTGCTGCAGGGCAGCAACACCGACGACTTCGTATCGAGCCTGATCGAGCCCGTCGCCTCGGCCGTTTGCCCGAAGGTGAACGGCCTCAACAAGTGCTCGAACCGCGACGACGTGTTGCGCTTGATCGACGGCGCTTCGAGCTACGGCGGCGTGGCCAAGAAGGGCATCTTTCTGTGGGAGCGCTTCGGGTTTTACGACTACCTGCGCCCGGTCGTGCGCGCCTTCGCAAACGCGACCTGCAACGACGCCGAGACCTCGTGCGATGTCGCGAACGACGACGGCGAGCAGGCCTTCGTGAGCCTGATCAACATTTTGAACGCGCACTGGCCCGGCAAGGAGCACGGCAGCGAGTGCAATACCACGGGAAATCAAGCCTCGAACGCGCGCTATTGCTCGGAGGCGGGGGTCAACAACTACGAGCCGATCCTGGTCGACTCGTTCGAGTCCGACCTGATCCCGGCCCTGCACGAGCTCGCCATCGCCACCACGCAGCTCTCGAAAATCACCGTCGCGCGGGGCCCCAAGGCGGGCCAGGTGATGACGGGCGCCGAGGTGATGGAGCTCATTACGAAGATCATGTTCGACTCGAAATACGCAAAGTCGGTGGGCATGGTGGACCGCAAGGGCATCCCGTCCACGGCCTGGGTCGATGGCCGTCCCCAGGCCCAGCTCACGGTGTACACGCTCTTCGCCGACGCTTTGCACGCCATGGACAAGCGCTGGGACGACGCCTGCATCGGCGCCAGCGACGTCGGCGCGTGCCAGAGCGATGTGGCCGCGCGCAAGGCCCAGTGGAAACAGGCGCGCTCGCAGATGGTCGACGAGTTCCTCGGTGTTGAAGGGGAGGGCCCGAACGCCCACTTCCGAAACAAGGGTCTCGTGCGCACCACGCTGTCGGTGCTTCGCACGCTGCGCGAACAGCTCAACGCCAACTGCCCCAACCGCGAGCTCGGGACCACCTGCACCTGGGCCAAGGCCGACCTCGGCAAGAAGGTCGAGGAGGTGCTCAGCGGACCGCTCTTCGCAGCGATGATGGATCTGCAAGAGGGCCTGCGCGCGGATCCGGCCGCACGCCGCGAATTGCAGGCGTTTTTGTCCTACATGCTGGGGGCTTGCAACGCGCCGTCGCCGCCGAGCTTCTGCCCGCAGAACCTCGCGCTGTCGGGCGATCCCCTGGCGGCCACCATGGCGTCGATGGTCGATATCCTGCAGGTGCTCTCCAACGACGACAACCTCGCGCCGATTTTCAACGCAGTGGCGAACGTCGCGACGCCCGAGAGCGATGCGCACCCCGGCATGGCCGACACCACGATCAAGGCGCTGACGGCCTTGACCGAGGACAAATATGACCCGTATCACGCCCTCGACGTGATGCTGCCGCGGCTCGTGACGCCCATCGACGGCGGCGCGAGCCCCTCGCCGATCGAGATCTTCATCGACACCATCGCCGACGTTCACCGCATCGACGCGTCGAGCCAAGAGCCCCTCTCACCCGACGACTACACGACGATCCTTCGCAGCGTGCGCGAGTTCTTGACGAGTGAGACCCGCGGCATGGAGCAGTTCTACTACATCGTTCAAAACCGGCCCCGCGAGTGATCGTGTCCAAACAAAACCGCCTGGGCGCGCTGGTGTTTTTGACCGCGCTCACCTCCACGAGCCTGAGCTCCGCTGCGGGCCTCTATTTCTCCGATCGGGGCGTTCGTCCGCTGTCGCGCGGCGGCGCCTTCATCGCGGGGGGCGACGACCTCGGGGCCATCACCTACAACCCCGCGGGCATCTACGACGCTGGGTCGCAGTTCTTGATCGACGCCTCGTGGCTCCACTTCACGAGCGACTACACGCGCCGCATCGTCGTTCAACAGTCGGATCCCAACACCGGCGAGGTCACGGGGCGCTCCGAGCGCACCTTCAGCACCGTCGTTGGTCAAGCCCCCGTGCTGCCGATCCCGACGCTCGCATTTTCGCTCCAGCCCGATCCCAAGATCGTGGTCGCGCTCGGCGTCTGGGCCCCCTACGCGGCGATCACGACCTACCCCGACATCGTCGACAAAAAGCCGGCACCGCAGCGCTATTCGCTGATCACGCTCGACGGCTCGGCCCTGGCGATCATCGGCGCCTACGCGGCGTTTGCGCCCGTGCGCGAGCTACGCCTGGGCGCCGGCGTGGAGATGCTCGCGGGCACGTTCATCAGCTCCCTCGCGTTCTCGGGCTGCGTGCCCGACAGGTTCTTTTGCGCGCCCGAGCAAGCCGAGTGGGACGTCGCCGCGGAGATGGCGGTCGGCCCCATTTTCGCGCCTTCGGGACGCCTGGGCGCGATCTGGGAGGCGGTCCCCGATGTGCGCGTCGGGGCCGCATTTTCGCTGCCGATCTATGTGCGCGCGCCGGCCACCATTCGCACGCGTCTGCCCGCCACGCCGGTCTTCGAGGTCGCCTCGCAAGAGGGCGAGGACGCCGACGTGTCCTTCGATTTGCCCTGGACCTTGCGCGCCGGTGTGGAGCTGCGAAAGGTCGAAAATCTAAGGGTAGAAGTGGGTTTTGGCCTGGAGCACTGGAGCATGCACGACTCCATCACCGTCGAGCCCCAGGGCATCGCGTTGAAGAACATCGCGGGCTTCCCCGAGACCTATTACATCCCCCCCGTCACCCTGCCGCGAAACTTCCAAGATGCGTATTCGGTGCGCGCGGGCGGCGAGTACGCGTTCGAGCTCGGGGGCTACGCGCTCGAAGGTCGCGCCGGTCTGTCCTACGAAACGAGCGCCGTTCCCCCCGAATATTTGAGCGTCCTCACGCTCGACGCGCCGAAGGTCACGGCCGCCATCGGGGGCAGCTTGCACGTCGGAAAGTTCCGCTTCGACGCGGTCTACGCCCACGTCTTCGCCTCGGATGTCACGGTCGATCCGAAGGACGCGCGCATCGCGCAGGTGAGCCCCGTGCGCGCCAACAGCGCCGCGCCCTACTACGTGAACGGCGGCGACTACAGCGCTCGCGCTGACGTGCTCGGCGTGGGTCTGACCTACCAAATCGATCCGCCCGCGCCCGCCGAAGAGGCCCCCAAGGAGCCTTCGAAATAGCCCCTTGCTTCAGGAGAAATCGCCGTGAAATTCCGTTGTTTCGTGCTCATCGCTGGGGCGCTTGGGCTCACCGCTTGCACCAAAGAGGCGGCCCCCGCCGGCACGCCCGAGGAGGCGACGAGCGTCGCCGTTACGGCGCCCGCGTCCGCGACCGCCGTGTCCGAGACAGCGGCCCCCGCGGCTCCGCCCAAGCCCTCGCCTGCGGCCGCCACCGCGACGGCCACGGCGACCTCCACCGCGGTCGCGGCGCCGATCACGACGACCACGGCTGCCACGCCGCCCGCGACGGCGGTGCCCGCCGCGACGGCTGCGCCCACCGCATCGGCAGCCGAGCCGCCGCGCGTGTGCGGTCCGCGCATGCCGCCGTGCCCCACGGGCACCACATGTGTCGGAGGTGAGCGGGGGGGCGTGTGTCGGTGAGGCTCCGTCGCGGGCCCCGCTGGCCTGCGACGAACGCCGTCCTTCTCGCCGCATGGAGCGCCCTTGGCGCGGCGTGTGATCAGCCCGCCGCAGCGCCACCCACGGCCCCCACGCCGTCGGTCGTCGCGCCCCCGACGTCTTCGTCGACGAGCCTTGTTCCGCCGCCCCCGCCGTCCACCGAGGCCCTGCTCGCCGCCCTCAGCGGGCCCTGCGAAGAGAGCGATGCGAGCTTCGTCTTCGTCGCGCCCGAACGTCCCTCCGCGGATCGCTCTCTGCGCGTTCGGGTTGTGAGCGAGGCCTTCACCGAAGGCACGTTGGTGCTGCGCGCGCCCCCGAGCACGATCGCCGCGACCTCCACGAAAACCCTGGGTGGCCCGCCCTTTGTGCACATGTTCGATGGCCCGGTCGGGGCCGGCGCTTACCGTGTGGCCCTCGTGGTGCAAGGCCCCGAAGGCCTGCGCATGAGCGCCTGCCGCGATGTCGAGGTCGCCGCCCAGGCGCCCCCGCCGAGGCCCCGTTGGGGCCCCCTGTGGCCCAACGAAAAGGCCTGGGATCGCCGCATGGAATCGCTCTATTCCGCGTGGGTGCAAGAGCTCTTCGATGCACCCCTCGACGCGCCTCTCAACTACCCGTCGCTCGATCGCGTGCTCTTCGACCCGGAGAAGAATTTCCTGCACGGCTACCTCTTCTCCGAGCCCGTGCTGGGCGCCCCGAACACTCCGGTCATCGATCCCGATTGTGCCGATTTTCCCTATTATTTGCGCGCCATTTTCGCTTTTGAAGGGGGCCTGCCCTTTGCCTATTCGAGCTGCACGCGGGGCTCCGCGCTGGCACCGCCCACCTGCACGCGCACGTCCACGCAGCTCGACGTGGCGCCCCGACAAGGCCCGCGCACCTGGGCCAGCCTGACCCACTTTCTGCGCGTCACGCTGGCCGACACGGTCCACTCTGGAAACGGCCGTTTGCCCGCCGAATCGTCGCTGGGCGACTACTACCCCATCCGTCTTTCGTCCGAGACATTGCGCCCCGGCGTCGTGTACGCCGATCCCTACGGGCACATGCTCGTCGTCACGCGTCGCGTGGCGGGCAGCGAGGGCGGCGGCGATGTGCTGTTCGCGGTGGACGGTCAGCCCGACGCCACGATCGGTCGCAAGCGCTTCTATCGCGGCAACTTCCTGTTCGAAATCGATCCCGTCTTGGGCTCCGCGGGCTTCAAGCGCTTTCGCCCCGTCGTGGCCCAGCCCCGCGGCCCGCGCGCCTTGGACAACGCTGCCATTGCGCAAAATCCAGCCTACGGCGACATGGCCCTCGACCAATATGCAGCCGGTCGCGAGGGCTTTTACGACGCTGTGGAAGACGTCTTGTCGCCCCGTCCCCTCGACCCGAGCCGCGCGTTGCTCGAGCTCGTCGACGCGTTGGAAGAGCAAGTGCAAGCGCGCGTGCGCAGCGTCGACAACGCCGAGGCCTGGAAAAAGAAGGATCCGCGGCTGATCGACATGCCGAAGGGCGCAGAGATTTTCGAGACCACGGGCCCCTGGGAAGACTACTCGACGCCCTCGCGGGACCTGCGCTTGCTCATCGCGCTCGACGTCGTGTTGGGCTTTCCCGATCGCGTCGCGCGCCGCCTGCAGCGCTACGCCGTGCCCGAAGGTCAGGACGCCGAAGCGATCCGTCAGAAGCTCCGCGCGGGCCTCGACGAAGAGCTTGGAAAACGCCGTTTTTCGTACACGCGCAGCGACGGCACGCCGCAATCTCTCTCCCTGCGAGACATCGTGTCGCGCATGGATGCGCTGGAGATGGCCTACAACCCGAACGACTGCGTGGAGGTGCGCTGGGGCTCCGCCGAGGGCTCGGACGAACGCGCGACCTGCAAGAGGCGCACGACGTTTTCCCAGACTTCCCGCATGAATCGCCAGCGAAGTTGGTTCCACGAGCGGAAGAGGCCGCCCCGCCCCTGACGACAAAATGTCGCGGACTTGAGAATTGCACAGCCCTCTGCGATAATTTTTGCTGCATGCACGCCGATGTACCTGGCGCTGTCGCAGGCACGCTGCCCGCGGCGAAAGCGCCCGCGCACGTTTCCTCCTTGCAAGAGCCGCTTTGCGCGCTCATGGAGGGGTTGTGGCAGCGGTAGGCGACATCGGCGCGGGGCACATGTTGGGGCGCTACGAGCTGCTCTCGCCCATCGCTCAAGGGGGCATGGCCGTCGTTTGGGCGGCGCGCATGGGCGGTGCTCGCGGCTTCCAGAAAATCGTCGCCATCAAGTCGATGTTGCCGGCGCTCTCGGACGATCAGCAGTTCGAGGACATGTTCTTGGCCGAAGCGGGCCTCGCTTCGCGCATTCGTCACCCCAACGTCTGCGAAATCCTCGATCTCGGTGAAGAGGCCGGCACGCTCTACATCGTGATGGAATGGGTCGATGGGGAGCCCCTATCGGCCTTGAACAAGGCCGCGCGCAAGTCGGGGGGCATGCCCCTGTCGGTCGCCACGCGCGTGATTCTGCAGGCCGCTACGGGGCTCCACGCGGCGCACGAGCTCAAAGACGAAGAGGGGCATCTGGTGGGCGTCGTGCACCGCGACGTCTCGCCGCAGAACATCCTCGTGACCTACGACGGCGTCGTCAAAATCGTCGATTTCGGCGTCGCCAAGGCCGCCGCCCACGCTGAGGAGTCGCACACCAAGGCCGGTCAGGTGAAGGGCAAGGTGCCGTTCATGTCGCCCGAACAGGCCATGGGAAAACCCGTGGATCGGCGCACCGACATCTTCGCGCTGGGCATCGTGCTCTACCAGCTCGCCACGGGTCAGCACCCCTTCCGGGGCGACAACGACCTCGTGACCATGAATCGCATTTGTGGCACGGCGCCCGTCGAAAACCCGAAAAACTACGTCCCGACGCTGCCCGACGGCTTGGCCGACGTGATCGCGCAGGCCCTCGAAAAGGACATCAACAAGCGCTTCGAGACCATGCACGAGATGGCTCGTGCGCTCGAAAAAGCCCTCGCCGAAATCGTCGCCAGCGGCGACGACGTGGACCTCGCCGAGTTCGTGCGTGGGGCCGTGGGCGATCGGGGCGAAAAGCGCAAAGCGGCCATCAAAGAGGCCCTGCGCCTGGCCGATCTGCGCTCTCCTCCGAGCCTCTCCGGCACGCGCTCGATGACCGGCGTGGGCATGCAAGCCCTCTCGCCAGCAGCCCTGGCGCCGCCCGTCATCCCCACCGAAGAGAACGCCGGCGACCGCGTGAGCCTCACGGGCACCGGGCGCATTTCCAGGCCGTCCACGTCGAGCGGCGTTTCCTTCGTCACCCCCCCGGCCACCCCGAGCGCCATCGCGGCCCAAACGGCCGCCGAGCAGGCCGCGGCGGCCGCCGCCGAGGTCCCGGCACCGCCGCGCTCCAACAAGCGCTTCGCCACCATCGCGGTCATCGCCACGGTGGCCGTCGGCCTGGCGGCCGGCGTCGTTCTGGCCACCCGCTCGAACCCCGAGCCGGCCGCCGCTGCGCCCCCCCCCGCGCCCCCCCCCCCCCCCCCCCCCCCCCCCCCCGGGCCCCCCCCCCCCCCCCCGGCCCCCCCG
>CAYLJT010000210.1:0-11064 GCA_964383995.1 uncultured Polyangiaceae bacterium | reverse complement strand
CGTTCTTCTTCCTTCGCGCGGCGTTCTTCTTCCTTCGCGCGGCGTTCTTCTTCCTTCGCGCGGCGTTCTTCTTCCTTCGCGCGGCGTTCTTCTTCCTTCGCGCGGCGTTCTTCTTCCTTCGCGCGGCGTTCTTCTTCCTTCGCGCGGCGTTCTTCTTCCTTCGCGCGGCGTTCTTCTTCCTCGCCGGTCAAAAGCAGAACGCCGTTCCGGGCGAGGCGCAGGGCTCTGCCGATCTCCTTCTCTTGACAGATGACCCACGCAAGGCCCGGCAGGGGCCCAGATGCGGCTCCACCCTCCGCTTCGACATCGCGCTCGACCAGATCGCCCTCCACGTTGTCCCAGATGCGCAGCGCCTGGGCGTCGCTCAACGGGTCAAACCGCACGAGCTCGCGGACCCCCATCGCGCGGTAGCGCTCCAGCTTTACAGACCAGTCTGCGTCGGAGGCGTCGCTCGGGCTGATGATCTCCACCGCTATGTCGGGCGCGCCGCGCTCCCATACCTTCCACACATCGAAGATGGCGTTGGGCTCGCCCAGGCGAAGAAAGACATCGGGGGCGCAGCAGCGGCTAGGCGTCTGCGTGTCCCAATACACGAACTGCTCACTGCCTATGCACGCCTCTTTGCCGTAGTTGTGCTTCAGGAGGAAGTAGAGGAGCGTTCGCACCTCCATGTGTCGTCCTGTCTCGGGCATCGGGTCCTCGATCGGGAAAACCACCGGCACCGGGGCCCGCAAATAGCGGCGGCCTCCGTGCCAATAGGGTCGATGCGGGGCCTGGGCTTCGAGCGCGTCAGCCATGCGCCAAGCCTAACACCCCGCGGGTCCGCGGAGAAGAGCGGCGGGCACGTCGAGCACCAGCCTCTAACCTCTTCATCGACCCAACCCCTTCGCCAGTTGCGCGGGTCGGTGGATTTTTTTTCGTGGACGGTCCTCGATGGGCACAGCACGGGCGCGGCGGACCCGGCCTGCGCCGGGGACCCTCGCGGGTTGTCTTGCACGCCATGTATCGGACACGTCCCGGACAAGCCCGGACAAACCCGGACATGCCCGGGTGAACGCCCGTCGAGCCTCCGTGGCGCCCACGAACTGTCCGAGACAGTCCGAGCCCATGTCTGGCCGCAAAGACGCCCCAAAGCGCCTCATGTCCGGGTCAATCACGGGCTTCGGGGTGCGCACGGGGTTTGCTTGACGCCCCTTTCGTGAGAACGTCGAGAGGAGCAGCGCCTATGCGCGCAGGGTTGGGTAGAACCGGGGGAGGGAAGCTCTTGCGCGAGGGCGACGGCTTCGAGCGCTTCGTCGTCGAACGCTTCCTGGGGGACGGCTTTCACGGTGAGGTCTACGCCGTTCGTGAGGGTAAGGAGCTGTCCGCGCTCAAGATCATGCGCGACCCGCGCGAGCCCGACCCCGAAGGGGAGCGACGATTTCGCGATGAGGGCGCCGTGTTCAGCAAGGTCCGCCACCGCAACCTGGTGAACATCTTCGAGACCGGCGTCGCGGAAGGTGGCTACTACTGGACACGCATGGAGCTCCTGTCCGGAGGCACGCTCCGGGACGAGCTCGCGCAACACCGTTGGGTCGCGCTGCCCGCGGCCATACGCTATCTGCGCCACGCCTTCGCGGGTGCCCACCAGCTCCACCACCTGGGCATCATCCATCGAGACTTGAAGCCCGAGAACATGATGCTCGTGCGCGCGCCCGGGCGGCCCTCCGTGCTGAAGCTCGTCGACTTCAATACCGCGAAGTTCCAGCAAGGTGAGGCGCGGCTGAGCGCGGGTGGCTCGGGCACGCCGGCCTACATGGCGCCCGAGCAACTGCGCCCCCAGGGAAGACGTGTCGGTCCGTGGACCGATGTGTACGCCATCTGCCTGGTCGCCTGGGAGATGCTGGCTGGCGAGCACCCGTTCGTTGCCGCGAAGAGCACATCGGACGTCGTGATGTGGCGCGTCGCGAGCGAAGAGGTGCCTTCCCTCCGGCGATTCGGCGTGCCCCGCGAGATTGCGGAGGTCATCGCCAAGGGACTCGCCGAGCGCCCCGAAGACCGCTTTCCCACCGCCGCCCGCGCGGCGGAGGCCTTGACCGAAGCGCTGCGCCAGGTGCACGAACGCGCGGCCCGGGGGGACGTGGAGGACGAGGACGACTCCGAGGAGACCCAGGATGGCCGCCGGGCGTCGGGCGCCGTGATCACCGCCCGCAGGTCCCTGCCCATCGAGCTCATCCAGGCCAGTTTGGCGGGCTACGGCGAGGAAGCGACGCCCGCGCGCAACACGATTCCAGGTGGACCTCCCGAGGAGATCCTCTCCCGCGAGAAGGAAGTTGCCGAGGAGATCTACGATCGCGAGACCTTACCGCTTACCACGGTACCTCACGTCTTGACGCACGCCATCGTGCAGCCGTCGCGCGCCGCACCCCGCGACGTGGTGCCCGAGTCGGCCGGCGCGGCGTCCCCTGCGTCCGCGGCTGCGTTCCGCGCGTCCCCGCCCGGCGCTGGGCTTCGTTGGGACCTTACCCCCGCGGCGCCGGCTCGCGAAGGAGCCTTCTTTGCGACGGATATGGAAGATCTGGAAGAGATCTTACCCCCCGTGTTCGGTTCCTTTCCGCCCCAACAGCCAGCCACGGAGCGTCCTTTGGACGCCCCGCTCGCCGCGCCGCCCCCCCGGCCCGCGCTGAGCGTCCCCGACGTCGCGCTGATCTTGCCGTCTTCGTTCGCGCCGCCCGCGACGGTTGCGCCGCCTCGCGCTTTGCCGGCGCAGGCCCCAGCGCCGCTACGCGCTGCGCCGCGCCGCCCTGCGAAGCGGCCCATTTCGGCCACCCAGGTGCTCGCGCTCGGCGTCATCATGTTGGGCCTGGCGTTTGTTGCCCTGCTGGTGTGGATGGCGAGCGAGCCCGGTCGGCTCCGCTCCCAGGTCTCGCCGTCCGCCTCCGGGGAGATGGCGCCGTGAGGACGCCGACGCTCGCCTTCGCGCGCGACTCCCAGGCGGGCCCCTTGCCGGTCGTCCTGCCCGCCGATCTACCCAAAGATGTCCGAGACAAGTTGGACGAGCTGGAGTCGACGAGCGAGGACGACGACCCGCTCTTCCGCTCCCTGCCGGCCGTCAAGCCGCCCTCGCCCGAGCGCTCGGGGCCCCTCTCGACCCCGCGCGCGACGCGTGCGCCGACGGCCGCGAACGGTCGAGCCGCCTTCGTTGGCCTGTCCGTCGTCGGTGTGGTGGCTACCGCGGTGGGGGTCACGCTCATCCTCCTCGGTCCCCCCGTGCCGCGCACCAGCGCCGAGGATCGCGAGCGCCGCGAGCCCGGCGAGGCCTCCGTCCCGGGGCCGCTCGCGCGGACCTCCCCTCGCAGCGTGGCGGCGGCGCCGTCGGTCAGCGCGCCGAGCCCGGAGGTCGACGACGGCATGAAGAAGCCGCGCGCCACGGCGGTTCCACCTGCCCCCGTCGCGACGGGAAGACGCCCGACCCAGCTCGAAGAGCACCGCACCTTCGGAGACTGACATGGACCGCACGCACGCCGTCGCCTTCGGGCTCTTCTGCCTCGTCCTGACCACACCTTGCCTCGGCCGCGCCGAAGGCCCGAGCACGCCCGACGTGGCCCTGGAGAAGAAGGCCGGAGCGCTCTTCGATGAGGGCCACGCCGCCTTCAAACAGGGCCGCTTCGCGGAGGCGCGCGCGGCCTACCTGGCGGCGTTTCGCATCCACCGACACTGGCAGATCGCCGCCAACCTCTCGGACTGCGAGCGACAGCTCGGCCTCTACCGCGACGCCGCCGAGCACCTGTACTTCTATGTGCAGAACGCCCCGCAAGACCGCGTCGAGAGAGCCGAAATCGCCATGAAAGAGGCTCTTCAGACGGTGACCATGGTGCGCGTCAACGTGTCGGTGGAGGGTGCCGAGGTGTTCGTGGATGGGAAGAGCGTTGGGTTGTCTCCCCTCGCCGTTCCGCTCTTCGTCGAGCCCGGCCGCCGCAGCATCGCGGCGCGCTACGGCGATTGGCAAGGCGTGGAGCAGGTCGTCGACTTCGCGTCGGGTCCCGCGTCGGACATTTTGCTGACGTTGCGTGCACCCGATCCGGCCGTCGTGCAGGCCGCACCTTCCCAGGTCTTACCTCCTCCCGAAGACGGTCCCAACCTGTGGTTGGCCGGGGGAGGTCTCTTGGCGAGCGCCGCCTTCGCGACCACCGGCGCGTTGCTGCTGGCGGCGGCGGACGACGAGGCAGGACGCCGGGCCTCCCGGGTGGGTGCGCTCGGTGGACCTTCGGCCTGTGCGCCACCGCCCTCCGGTCAGGAGGCCGCGTGTGCGGACCTGCAAACGTCTACCTACGACGAAGCGCTCTTGCGCAACCTCGGCGCGGGTGGGCTCGTCTTGGCGGGAGCGACCCTCGGGGCCACCGCCGTATATCTGTTTTGGCCCAGCGACGGGCCCGACGAGCTTGCCACGTCGACGGGGCTCCGCCCCGTGCTCACACCGGAGCTGGCAGGCATGACCTACCGTAGTCGCTTTTAACGTTTGGGGAGAAAATACAATGAGGATGGGGATTCACGCGGGTGTGATGTTTGTCGGAGCATGCCTCTTCGGTTGCGGCTCGGACTTCCAATGTGACGACACCGCCACGTGTCCAGCCGAGGCCGATGGCAGCGGCGGCGCAGCGGGCAGCTCGGCGGAGAGCACCACCAGCACGTCGAGCAGTGGCGGCGCTGGGGGTCATGTCGACAAACAGTGCGATCCCGATGTGGGCCCGCCGGAGGAAGGTTGCGGTCTATTTGTCTCGGACAGCCTGGGTAAGTCCGGTGCGGCAGGAACCCGCGCGGAGCCCCTCGCCACCATCGGCGAAGCGATCGCGAAAGCGAGCGTCGACCAGCCGATTTATGTCTGCAACGAGACCTTCAAGGAGACCTTGCACTTGACCGAGGCAAGGACGATTGTCGGCGGCCTCGACTGTGCGTCGGGCTGGATGCGGACGGGTGAGAAGAAGACGACCATCGCTGCGCCGCCGGACGCCATTGCCCTGCGCATCGACACGGACGCCAAGGGAACCGAGCTGTACGACCTCGTGATCCGCGCGGCCGACGCCACCTTGCCAGGCGGGTCGAGCATCGCTGTGTGGGCTCAGGGTGTGCAGGTCGCGCTCGTGCGCTGCGATGTGAGCGCGGGGAGCGGCGCGGACGGCGCGGCGGGCACTACGCCGACGGGTATCGGCGCCCTTGGCGAGGGAGCGAATGGACAAGACGGTGGCGACGGGCAGGACGGCTGCCTCGACGACGTTGCTAAGCCGGGTGGGGCTGGTGGCGCCAACACCTGCGGCGGCGTGGATGTCAGTGGTGGCCTCGGCGGTCAAGGAACAAGCACTTCAGGTGGAGGTGCGGGCTCCAACGGCTACCCCGATCCGGTGCTTCCGGCCACCGAGGGAGTAGGTGGCAAGCAGCAGGACAGCACCGCGTGTGGGTCCGGCACAGCCGGTCTAGCTGGTACACCCGGCCTTCCTGGTTTCGGAGCGCAGGGCCTCGGTACCTTCACCGAGGCTGGCTACCAAGGCGAAAGCGGTCTCGACGGCGCCAGTTCCGGAGCACCAGGACAGGGGGGTGGTGGTGGTGGCGGTGCAAAGAAATGTTCCAACAACCCTCCCGGCCCCACGGGCCCAAGCGGAGGCGGCGGCGGTGCGGGCGGCTGTGGCGGTCAGCCGGGCAAGGGTGGCCAGGGAGGCGGCAGCAGCTTTGGGATTGTCTCCATGGAGGCTAAACTGACCTTGACAAACGTTCTTGTCACGACGGCTGCCGGAGGTAACGGGGGTCAGGGCGGCGATGGTCAACCCGGCGGCTACGGCGGGAAGCCGGGCCTTGCGGGCGACCCCGGCGGAGCCTGTACGGGCGGTCAAGGTGGCGATGGTGGTCGCGGTGGCTCGGGGGGCGGCGGCCAGGGAGGTCACTCGATTGGCTTGGTCTACCTGGGCGAGGCTCCCATCGTCGAGGGCCTGACCATCCTCGCAGGCTCCGCTGGCGTGGGTGGTGTCGGCGGCGACGGGGATGTTGCTGCCAGCGGCGCCGACGGCATGGCCTGCACGACGCTCAATTTTGCTGACGCGGCGAGTTGTTCGCCGTAGCCCACCTCGACCCTTGACGGGAGGTCCGTGGGCGCGGACCATGGGTGTCATGGCGGTGACATCATGACCCCGGAAGAGACGCGAGAATGGGCCGTCCAGCACGCGGAGGCCGTGGTCGGTCTCGGCGCCAACCCCACCGACGAAGCCAAACGCACGGCCTACCTGGAGCTCATCGCACCGGGCGAGACCCCCTCGGTGCAGTCGCAAATGGCCACCATGTCCGGCTGTGGCCTGGTGGTCGCCGGCATTTGGCGAGCGATGGGCTTCTCTCACGAAGAAATCGATCCGACCTACAAGATTGGCAAGGCCATCAGCCGGCTGATGTCGGTCGCTCTTCAGCTCGGCTGTTGGAAGGGCTATGCCTCGGGTCGACTGCCGGGCCCCGGCGACATGGTGTTGGTCGGCGGCGCCGCCGGCGGCGTCGAACATGTCTATACCGTATTGACCTGTACCGTGGACGCCGACGGCGCCATTCGGCTGACCAGCGTCGACGGCGGTCAGCGCGACGCGGCCAATCAACAGGTGATTTTGGCCAAACAGCGCATCTGGAAGAGCGGCCGAGACTACCCCACGTCGGCCTCCGACCCGGGTGGCAATACCTCCGCGGGCCGGGGTATCAACGGCTGGATTGAGATTACGGGCCTCGCCGATTACCTACCCGACGTCGAACCGCCCCCCGTGGACGAAACGCCTACGACGCCGTTGCAACCCGTGCGGCCCCTCCACGTACCTCCCATTTCCCGCCTTCCGCCGCGCGATCTTCCCACGCGCCCGCTGCGGCCGGGCCGCCCCGCGCCGACCCCGCGGCCCGTCCAACCAGCGGTCACCCCGCCCGTCGCACGGCCGATCCCAAGCCCTACGCCCATCAAGCCCACGGGGCTCTGGGCCCGTCTCCAGAAACCCACCACCGCCGCCGGCTGGTCCAAACACTGGGCCGCTCTGCGGGTACCGGCGGCATCGCTGGTGGAAGATCAGAGCCTGCGCGGCATCGACCCTCGCCTCTTGCCAGGCTGGTATTTGGTCGGTGTCCATGCGTCGGACCGACCCGTTGGGCCCGACGCCACGCCCGACACTTCCGCCAGTTTCCGACCCTGGCCGAACCTTCGGAAGGTCGTGCCCTGGCAGTCGCGGCTCGTCAACCTCACGCGCAATGTCCGCTGGTTGATCGACCCGACCATGCCGGACACGACGCCCGATCCGGAGCCGCCCACGCCCTGGGAAAACTACCGCGCCGCGTCCGGCGCGCCCGAGGCGGGGCAAGATCTTCCCCCCGAGGTCGTCGCTCCCATCGTGCTCGCGCGCGGCACCATGCCGCCCGAGCCCAACATGATCCACACCAACGCCATGCGCGGCGGCCACATGTACATCGGCCGCTCCGACACCGAACATGTGGAGTACCTCTGTTCTTACCTCAACGCGCGCGAGGTCGGGGTCGACCGCGTGGAACGGATGAAGGTCGAGGCTTTCCGGTCGCTCTTGTTCCGCGAAGGCACGACGAGCGCCATCAACACCTACGACAACATGATCGTCACTTGGGGCCTCGGCTTCGGTGGAAAGGGCCTGTTGCGCCGGGTTTTGGAGCGCATCGTCGACGTCGAGGCGGTCACCCGTCTGTTGTCGAGCGTGGGTGTCCGCTACGACGGCGACGGTGAGCTGAGCGTGGTCGACGTCGAAGCTGCGCGGGTCGTGTCAGGGAAGGACCCTGCCCTGGAGGTCATTCGTGCGTCGGTGCCGCTGCTCTGCTCCTTGATCCACCTGGCCCGCGGACCGCTCACCCGCGACGCCGTCACCGAGGCCCAATTCGAGGTCTTCGCAGAGCGCTCGGCCGAGCACGACGGCGCCGAAGAGATAGCCACCCAGGCCCTGTTCAACCTCATCACCCACCTGAAGCACTGGGCTCCTGCCTACGCCATGGGCGCCATCCCCTGGGCCCTCACCCAGGTCTCCGGTGAGCTGTCCGAAGAGCGCGATCGCGCGTTAGCCCCGCAAATTGGCCGCTATTTCTATGGCAAGGCCCAAAGCTACTCGTGGAAGCCTGCCTTTTCCCAGTTCAAACAATACGTCACCCACATGAAGCAAGACGGCCTTGACTGCACGTCGGACCCCTGGTTCATGCAGGATCAACCGACCGATCTCCCCACCTTCGGGTGAGGTACGCGGGGCAGCCTCAGGCCTGCTTCGCTTCCAGCTCTTCCCAACGCGCGGTGAGCTCCGCGGCGCGTTTCTTCGCTTCGTCGAGCTTCTGAACCAGGGCCGGCACCTCCGCCGCGCGGCTCGCGTAAATGGTCGGATCGCTCAGCGTCGCTTCCAGGGTAGACACCTCGGCCTCCGCGGCTTCGATGCGGTCCATGATCGTACCGAGCTCTTGCTTTTCGGACCAGGTAAGACCCTTGGCTTTGGGCGCGGGCTTGGGGGCTTCCTTGGGCGGCGGAGGCTTCACGCTCGCGGCCTTCGGTTCCGCCTCTTGCACGCGTTTTTGAGCCAAATGGTCTTGGTAGTTGCCGGCGTAGCGCACGACCTTGCCATCGCCCTCGAACACCAAAAGCGAGGTGGCGATGCGATCCAAGAAATACCTGTCGTGGGTCACCACCATGGCGCTGCCTGGGAAGTCGGAGAGCAGCTCTTCGAGCGCAGAGAGGGTAGGGAGATCGAGATCGTTCGTAGGCTCGTCGAGCAACAAGAGGTTGTTCTTTTGGGCGAGCATCTTGGCCAGGGCCACGCGCGCGCGCTCGCCCCCCGAGAGCGATCCTACCTTTTGCCGCTGGGCCTTGGGCTCGAACAAAAACCTCTCCAAGAAAGAGCGCAGCTCGATCACCTCGCCGCCGAGCTCGATGCGGCTGCTGGCGTCGGCCACGTTGTCGAAGATCGACTTTTCGTCGTCGAGGCCGCTCCTGTGCTGATCGAAATAGCCAATCGAGGTGTTCTTGCCCAGCACGATGCTGCCCGAGCTAGGCGCGAGCTCGCCCAAGATGGCGCGCAAGAGCGACGTCTTGCCGGTGCCGTTGCGCCCCACGATGCCGACCCTTTCGCCGGCTCCCAACATGAAGTCCAGGTTCTTGACGAGCACCCGGCCGGCGACGGTAAGCTCCAGCTTGGTCAGATCGAGGATGGTCTTCCCCGATCGGGAAGCCTCCGCGATCAGGCGAACGTTTTGCTCCGCCCGCGCCACCACCGTGTCCCGGGAGGCCTCCGCCCGTTGAATGCGAGCCTTTTGTTTGGTGCTCCGGGCCTTGGGTTGCCGCCTGAGCCATTCCAGCTCGGTGCGCAGGAAATTCTGCCGATTTTGCTCGGTGCGGGCCTCCAGGGCCAGGCGCTCGGCCTTGGCTTCCAGGTAGTCGCCGTAGCCGCCGTCGTACGAGTACACCTTGCCGCGGGCGAGCTCCAACGTGCGATTACAGACGTTGTCGAGCAAGTAGCGATCGTGGGTCACGAGCAAGATCGCGCTGTCGAGCTCGGACAGGTACTCTTCGAGCCAACCAATGGTCTCCACGTCCAGGTGGTTGGAGGGCTCGTCCAGGATCATCAAGGTCGGTCGCGCCACCAGGATGCGCGCCAGCGCGATGCGCCGTTTGTCTCCGCCGCTGGCTTCGCCAAAGGCACCGTCGGGCCTGGCGATGCCGAGGTGACCCATGATGCTCTCGACCTCGTTTTTGCGGTCCCAGCCGCCATGCCGCTCGATGGACGCGGCGGCCTCGCTTTGGGCCAGGAGCGCGGCTTCCAGGTCGCCGTCGCCGCGGGCAAGGGCGGCGGAGGCGGCCTCGTGGGCAGAGACCGCAGCGGACCACACCAAGAGGCCCTCGGTCACGATCTCCCGCGCCGTCTTTTCGCTGGGAAACGTGGGCTCCTGCGGCAAATAGCCAATCTCCGCGCCGCGCCTGCGGGCCACGGTCCCCCCGTCCGCGGGCTCGATGCCGGCCAGAATTTTCGCGAGGGTGCTCTTGCCACAACCGTTGGGCCCCACCAAACCGACGCGCTCGCCGCTGTGGATGGACAACGAGACATCGTCCAAAATATGGCGTTCGCCGAAGCTCTTTTGCAGGGATTGGGTGACAAGGACGGGCACGGCGCGGACCTTACTCGGACGGGGCCGAAATGGGTATCTTTGCCGTTGCGTCGGCGTGAAATCCCGCCGACGCTCGCGCCATGAAAGAAGGTTCTTTCACTGTAGCGAACGAGGAAGAGCGCGGGACCCTCGGCGCCATCCTGTCCCATTCGTTCGGCTTCCCCCCGGACGACGCCAAGCGCTGGTTCGAGCGCGCGGGCCACGAAAACGTCTATGCCTACTACGACGTTCGCGGCGCCGGCCCCCACGTAACTGGCACTCTCACGGGGGGCTTGTTGCTCATCCCCATGGGTCAGTTCTTCGGTGGCAAAAGCGTGCCGATGATGGGCGTCGCGGGGGTAGGCATCGGGCCCGAGAGCCGTGGTTCGGGCGCGGGCACACGCATGATGCGTCGGGCCCTGTCGGTCATGCGCGACCGGGGCGCCCTGATTTCGACGCTCTACCCGGCCACCGTGCCCGTCTACCAACGCGTCGGCTACGAGCGGGCGGGCGCGCGCTTCGAGCTCGAAATCCACCCGCGGGACCTCGTGGCTGCCAGTCTGGGCGACCGCCGCACGCTGGATATCGTGTCGATCGCGAACCCGGACGACACCCTCGCCGCGCTCCAGAGAGAGTTCGTCTCCCGCATCGAAGGCGCCATCGATCGCGGGCCGTACGTCTGGGAGCGGGTCTTTCGCCCCTACCAATACCTCACCGTCGGCTTCGCGATCATCGACAACGGCAAGCCCGTCGGGCACATCGTCGTCGCCCACAGGCAGTCCACGGGTCACGACACCGAGGTCATCGTCACCGACGCATCGGCCCTGAATGTGAAGGCCGTGCGGCGCATTTTCGGCTTCCTCGGCGACTATCGCTCGCTCGCCCACCGCGTGCTTTGGCCCCAGTCTCTGCCCGGTCCGTTTTCCATGCTCT
>CAYLJT010000209.1:0-11084 GCA_964383995.1 uncultured Polyangiaceae bacterium | reverse complement strand
CGGTCAGCATCTCGATCATCGTGGCCGAGCGGGTGCCGCGCGAGCCCGCGATGACACGCACGATCGTTTGAGCTCAAAATGTATAGGTCACGTCCACGGAACCGGAGGTCTTTCCGATCGTGGGACGCACACTGAGCCCGGTCTGGGCCGAGCCTTCTTGACCGTCGCCGCTGGTGGCCAAGAGGTAGATACCGACGCCTCCGCTCACCGCGCCGAGGCCGTAGAAGATGGCCTGCATGAGCTCGAACGTGGCGGCATCGTCACAAAGCCCCGCGATGTCGGACGAGCCTTCGGGGGCGTTCCCGCCGTTCGAAAAATCGTTGGGGTTCTTCGCCGCGTCGCACACATCCTGGCTCTCGGGGAACTTCGCGCGATACGTCACGAACGCGTCGTCGTTCTGAATGTTGTTGACCTTGAGCGTCGAGAACACGCCCACGCCGGCCATCGCGACGCCCAGGCCAACGCCCGCGTAGCCGCCGATTTTTCGCCAATTGACCGGGGCCTCGGGCTCCGCCGGGACGGGGTTGAGCACGACCTCGACGGTAGCGTTGGGGCGCACGGCGACCTGCGCTTCGATATCCGCAAAGCCCGGTGCTTTCACGATCACGCGGTGAGGTCCCGAGGCGAGGGAGAAGGTGCCTTGCCCCGCGGTGAGCGCTCCCACCGGCTGTCCATCGAAGAACACCTGCCCCGCAACGTTGCCCGCTTTGACCAAGACCGAGCCCTTCGGCGGCCCGCCGGTCAGCGTTTCAAGGGCGTCGATCGCGACCTTGCGCAGCGCGTCGTCCTCGGGCTCGGTGAGGTTCGCGCTGTAGCGGAGGGGATGCTGGGTCGAGCCCTTGCCGCGGATCCACAGGTGAACCTCGCCGATGATCTCTTCGCCCTTCTTTTCGACGACGCCCCACACAAAGCGATCGGCCTTGATCTGATCGGCGATGCGCGATTCGCAGCTCGCGTCGACGGGGGTCGAGCACTTGAGGCTCAGCGTGAGCACCTCGAGGGCGAAATCGCCTTCGCCGAGGGACCAGCCCTTGGAGCCGCGGACCGAGTTTCTGAGGGCCTTTGTGAGCGCTTCGGCTTGATCGAAGGCCTCACCCGTTTGTACAGCCACCACCGTGATCGGCAGCGCGTCGGGCCCCGGCTCGTCGGCCCGGGCCTCGTTTGCGTTGCCCCACGAAACCATCGAAGACAGACCCATAGCCAAAGCAGCTGCGCATCGAATGGTTGTCCGCGTTCGCATTGTTTTCATCGCTCCTTGGCCTTCGAAAGGCTCGGACCATCGAGCCTATCGCCCCTCCGCCAACATTCGCAACGTCCCGCATCGGTTGGCACCCGCGTTGTGCAAAGGACCGCGCGGTGATAGCAGCGAGGAGAGCCGATGACCGCGCCGGTAGAGGTAGGAGACGTCCTAGCGGGCAAGTACAAGGTGGAGCGCGTCATCGGCGCGGGCGGCATGGGTGTGGTCGTCGCGGCGCAGCACCAGACCCTGGGCGAGCGGGTCGCCATCAAGTTTTTGTTGCCCGCGGCCCTCGCGCAGCCGGAAATCGTTCAGCGCTTCTTGCGGGAAGGGCAAGCCGCCGCGCGCATTCGCAGCGAGCACGTGGGTCGCGTGTTCGACGTTGGCACCCTCGACAGCGGCGCGCCGTTCTTGGTGATGGAGTACCTCGACGGCGGCGATCTCGGCAGCATCGTGCGCGATCGAGGGGCGTTGGCGGTGCCCCTGGCCATTGATTTCGTGCTGCAAGCTTGTGAGGCCCTGGCCGAGGCCCACGCGCTCGGCATCGTTCACCGCGATTTGAAGCCCGCGAACCTGTTTTTGTCGCACCGGGCCGACGGCTCACCGTGCGTGAAGGTGATCGATTTTGGCATCTCGAAGGTGGGCGGGTTCGGCGGCGAAAACGTCGATGTGACGAAGAGCGCCGTGATGATGGGCTCGCCGCTGTTCATGGCGCCGGAACAAATGGCTTCCGCGAAAGAGGCCGATTGCCGCAGCGATATTTGGTCCCTTGGCGTGATCTTGCACGTGCTCATCGCAGGCCGACCGCCCTTCGAAGGGACCACCGCGCTTGGCATCTACGATCAGATGTTGCAGGGCGCGCCACCGCTGCGAACGCTGGTCGCCGAGGTGCCCGAAGGGGTCGAGCGCGTGGTGCTGAAATGCCTACAAAAAGACCGCAATCTGCGCTTCAACAACGTCGCCGAGCTGGTCGTCGCGTTGGCGCCGTACGCTCCATCGATGGCGCGCATCTCCGTCGATCGCGTCGTGCGCGTGCTCACGCCGACGCTCGATGCCGCAGCCCTCGCGGCGCTTCAAGAATCGTCCCGGCTCGCCGCCAGCGCGGACGAAAAGCCGCGCATCTCGCTGGCCGTCACACCCACGAGCGCTACCGCGCTGGGGCCGGGTGACGCGTCCGTTCTCGATCACACCGAGGTCGCTCAATCGGCGATCGAAGCCGCCCGTTCGTTGTCGAGCCCGACCGCCATGGGGGCCTCGGTCGTCTCTGCGCCCGCCACGAAATCCGGCCTTTCTCTGGGGATTTTCGGCATCGCTGCGGTCGCCGTCGCGGCCATCGCCGCCTTTGTGATTTGGGGCGGTGGCTCGCCCACGGCGCCGGTCGGCGCGTCGAGCGTCCCCACGACGTTGCCCACCGCGGCTCCCACGTTGACCGAGACAAAACCCAGCGAGCCCACCGTGGTGCCGCAAAACGACCTGCTTCCGAGCGCCACACCCGCGGCGAGCGCGTCGTCGTCCGCGCCGCCCCCGTCCACGGCGAAGGCTCCATCCACGGCCAAGCCGCTGCCCAAGGCCGCGCCGACTCCGCCTCCGACCAGCAAGACCACCGCGGATCCCTTCGCCGATCCGCACTGAAGCAGCGACCCGTACAACGAACCGATGCGCATGATCGCAGGGCCGTGCGTTGTGCGCGTCGTTGCGAAGATGCGTCCTCCGTGCGTCCCGCTTTACCGCGTTTCGCGGTAGCGGTATTCGCCTCGCATGCGGAAGTTCGGGGCCGGTTTGGTGGCTTTTTTGGCGTGTGCGCTCTCGCTGTCGTCGGTGGCGCGGGCCGAGCCCGATCCGCAAACCCGGGCCGCCGCCGTTGCGCTGTTCGACGAAGGCCGCAAGCTGCTCGCCGAGGGTCGCTACGCCGAAGCGTGTGTGAAGCTCGAGCAAAGCCAAAAAATGGATCCGGGCCCGGGCGCCCTGTTCAACCTTTCGGATTGCTACGAGCACATCGGACGCACGGCGAGCGCTTGGGTGGGCTTTCGCGAGGTGTTGGCGCAGGCGAGAGCTTCCAAGCGCGAGGACCGCGAGACGCTCGCGCGCGAGCGCGTCGAGAAGCTCGAAGGCCGCTTGACGCGCATTGTGGTCGAGGTCGACGCAGCCGCGCCCGCCGACCTCGAGGTGCGTCGCAATGACGTCGTGCTCTCGAAAGAAATCTGGGGCGCGAAGGTGCCCGTCGATCCGGGCAAGATGGTGTTTCGCGCGACAGCGCCCGGCTACGAGGCATGGGAGAGCACGCTCGACGTTTCGGGCGAGGGCAACGTCGTGACCGTGCGTGTTCCCGCGCTGAAACGAAGCGCGACGGCGGCGGGCGCACTGGCCGCGACGCCTCCTCCACCGGGACCCGCGGGCACCACGCCGACGCCTCCGCCGAGCGCCCCCCAAGAGCCCCCCAAGGAGAGCTCGATGCGTGGGCCGTTGGGCCTTGTTCTGGCGGGTGTTGGCGTGATCGGGATGGGCGTCGGCGGTGTCCTTGGCTTCTCCGCGAAGTCCACCTTCGACGACTCGGATCCGCACTGCGACGACGCTGGCAAATGCGATCAGGACGGCGTGGATCTGCGCGACGACGCTGTGTCGAGGGGCAACCTCGCGACGCTCGTGTTCGCGGGGGGAGGCGTGCTCGCTGCGGCGGGCGTCGTGCTGTTCGTCACCGCGCCCTCGGATGACCCTGCGACGACCACGGGCCTCGTGCGCGTGAAGGTGGGCCCTTCTGCGGCCTATCTCGAAGGTGCGTTCTAGAATCAGGATTCTGAATTCGAAAACCGCCGGCTAAGCGTAGGTCGCGCCCCCGCGCGTGACCGTGACCGGCTGCAAAAAAAAAGAAAAAATAGGCCAAATCGAAGGGGGTTTTCGCGCGTTCCAGGGGGACACGCCGCACGCGGGGTGCGGTCCACGTTCCTCCCCTCACGGAGGTTGTTGCGTCATGTTCAATGATCGTCGCGCGCGCATTCTTGCGCTTTTGGGCGCTGTTTTGGGCTCTTTGGTCTTCGCGTGGAGCTGCGCGTCGGGGCCAAGGACCGGATCGGTGGGGGCCGATCCTTCGAAGGTTGCGGGGGAAACGGAGCAGAGTCCGGTGCAGAAGGCGGGGGCGGTGGTCGCGTCACCGGCCGTCGATGGCGCTCCGCGCAGGGGGACGCCGCTGTTCGAAAATCACACCCTCGGGACCCCGAAGGTGTGGGGGAGCCTGGCCGTTTTTCCCATCTATTCGTGGGCTCAAGAGGACATCGGCGATGTGGTTACGCTCGATGAGGCCCTCGAAAAAAATCAGGCGGAGGTGCGCGAGGTGGGCCCCGAAGGTGCAGCGGGGGAGCTCGTCGATCCCCACGCCGGCAGCGCGCGCGTGAACACGCTGATCGTCGAAAACAAGGGCGATTTGCCGCTTTTGGTGCTCGCGGGGACGATCCTCAAGGGGGGCAAGCAGGACCGCCAAGTGGGCAGCGATTTCTTGATCGGAGCCCACGAGACGAAGCCCGTCGACGCGTTTTGCATCGAGCATGGGCGCTGGACCACGGTGCGCGACGGCCTCGCGACGGGCGGAAAATTCCGCGTTTTGAAGGTGCTCACCGAGGGCGAGGTGCGCGCCGCCGCGCACTACGAGAAAGATCAAGGCAAGGTCTGGGAGAAGGTCGGCAAGGTCAACGCCGCCCACGGGAAAAGCGCTCCTTCGGACACGCTGCTCGCGACGGTCGACGCGGCCGACATCACGGCCGAGCGCGACGCTCTCGCGAAGGAGGTGCGGAGCTTCCTACGAACCACCGAAGACCCGGCCAACGTCGTGGGCTTCGCTTACGCGGTGGAGGGCGACGTGCGCGGGCTGCGCACGTTCATGACCCACCATATCTTTACGAAGTTCGAAGACACGCTCACCAGCACCGCAGCCTTCGAGGCCCTCTCCGCCGAGCACGAAGCAAAAGCTCGGGGAGAGAAGCCGAAGCCCGGCGATGTGGATGCATCGGTGATCGTGGCGTTCGTGACGGCCGTCGATCAGGCCGCGCCCGAGGTGAAGGCCTCCGACGATCAAATCGAGACCTCGCAAAAGGCCGAAGCCGGCTACGGCTCGAAGGTTGAGTTGGCGCCGCCGGCGACGGCCCCGAAGGGCAGCAAGCCGAAGCCTGTTACCCGGGATTATTTGAGGAAGAAGAAGTAGCGAAGGGCTACGCGAGCGCGGCGCCCTGGCCTCGCTCGCGCGTCGTCGAGGGCACGCCGAGCAGGGCCTCGGCGCAGGGCGCGAGCACGTCGGCGATACCGCGCTTCGCCACGCGCGTGAGCGCTTCGCGACCCATGCGACCCGCGACCATCGGGATCTTGACGGCTCCGTACATCACCGCCGCGAAGGCCTCGGTCACTGCAGCACGCACCTCGGTGCCTCCCGTCTTCATCGCCCAAACCACGGCGCGCACCGCGAGCTCCGCGTGCCGGGCTTCGTCGGAGGCGATGCCCTCGAGCACGCCGCGCACCACCGGATCCTCCGTGAGCGAAGCTTCTTCCGCGGCCATCAACGAGGCGAGGGTCTCGCCGATCACACCTTCTTCGACCGCCGCTCGTGCCAGCGCCGCAAGCGACGTCGCGAGCGTCAACGCGCTGGGCACGGGTAGCGCCGTGGGGGCGACGGGCGTGCCGCGGTAGGCCGACGCCAGCGCGAAGCAGGCGCGGGCGTGGCGGATCTCGTCGAGGGCCGCTTCGTGCGCGAGAGCGACCAGATCGGCGGGCGCGCCGAAGCTCATGAGCTCGATGGAAAAGCGCGCGAACGACGCCACGGACGCGTGCTCCAACAGACCGTCTTGCTCCCAAGCGCGCGCGAGATTGTCTCGGTCAACGTCGGACAGCGAGTCCACACAAATGTCGGAAATCGCCTCGATCCAGCGGGTTTCGCGCGAATCGGCGGACACCTTCAGGGGCGCCGTGACGGGCGCTCCCGCGATGCGAAGGGGACGGCCCACGCCGCAGAAATCGGTGGTGACTTCGTAGCAACACTGGCCGTTTTCGTCCTGCCAGGGGCCGTCGACGATGCTCGTGGTCCACTCGTAGTCGGGGTCGGTGCAATCGAACTGTTGCACGTACGGCAAGGCTTCGGCCCCGCTCGGACAGCTTCCGTCGGCGGCCGCAGGCACGCACTTCAGGTGGGTTGTTTGTCCGGTGCTGCTGCTCGTCACGGCGCTCGTGGAGACCGCTGTGGTGGCGTTGGTCGTTGCGCTGGTGCTGATGCCGCTGCTGGTCGCGACGTCCGTCGACGTCGTGCTGTTGGTGGTCGAGCCCGCGCCACCTGCGCCACCTGTGCCATCCCCCGACTCCACCACCGCTTGCCCCCCACATGCGGCGCCCCCGAAGGCGGACATGGTTGCCGCTGAAATGCCGGCAATTTGAAGGAATCGGTGCAGTAAGGCGCGGCGGAAGCGAAGGTTCTGGTCCATGGGGTGCGGTCCTCGAAGAAGGGTTCGAAGCGCCCACCAGCAACCCTCGGGCCGTTATCGAGCGGTGACTACGAACACGGCGAAAGCGAGGAGCAGGAGCGCAAATGAGTAGGCGAACGCGCCGGGTCGGCGATGCATCATCGCAGGTCTTGGCGCGGCGGCGAGGGCCGTCTCGGGGGCGGGCTCGGGCAGCGGAGCGGGCTCCAGGACAGGCTTGATTTCCACGGGTTTCGGCGTGACCACCGGGGAGAAGCTGGCCACCGGCCCTAGCTCCAAGGCACGCAAGGCCCGTTCGCGCGACCTTCGCGCGGTGACCACGTCGCGGCCGAAGTTTTCGAGCAACCACTCGCCGAAGCGAAGGGGGCTCGCGAGCATGCGCGCTCGTGCCGCGTAGTCTTCGAGCTCACAGCGCATATCGGCGGCGGAGCCGAAGCGCTCTTCGGGGCTTCGTGCGAGGGCCTTCGCCACGATCGCGAACAGACGCGCTTCGTCGTCGAGATCGCGCGTGGGAAGCTCGGGGATCGCAGCCTTGCGCGCGACATCGAGCAGAGACTCGTCAGGGCCCGCTTTGTACAGCCTTCGACCCGCGAGCAGCTCCCACAACACGATGCCCGCGGCGAACACGTCGGAGCGCGCGTCCACGTGATCACCACGCGCTTGCTCCGGGCTCATGTAGCCGGCTTTTCCTGCGATCGCGGAGTCGACCTCGTGGGGGTCCCTCGGCGTGTCACCGCGCCTCTTCGCGCTGTCGTAGGCCCGCGCGATGCCGAAGTCGCACAGCTTGACCTCGCCGTCGAAGTTCATAAGCACGTTCGAGGGCGACACATCGCGGTGCACGATGCCGGCCTCTACGCCTTCGCCGCGAAAGCGGTGAGCGTACGAGAGGCCGCGCAACATCTCGATCACGATGAGCAGCGCAAACTCCACGGGCAGGGGCACCTTGTCCGCAGCGCAGCGGCGCAAGAGCTCGCGCAGATCGTAGCCCTCGACGTAGTCCATCGCGATGTAGAGCGAGCCGTCTTCGCGTCCGAGATCGTGCACGGTGACGATGTTCGCGTGGCAGAGCTTCGCGGACAGCTTGGCCTCGGCGATGAGCATGTCGGCGTAGCCATCGGCGGAGGCGTACTTCGCGAGCACCTCCTTGATGCACACGAGCTTTCCGCCGCCAAAATCGGTCTTCGCGCTGGCGAGGTAGATGTCGGCCATGCCGCCGCGGCCGATGTGATCGAAGAGCACGTAGCGACCGAGCTTCTTGGGCAGGGGCCTTGCGCCTTCGCTTCGGTTCTTCTTGGGCGTCTTGGGGCGAACCGTTGGTGTGTGGGTCGCGAGCTGCACGACGTGCGAATGCCAGAGGCCCCCCGAAAGGGCCAAGTTAGGCGCGCGCGCGAGCTTAGAACTGCGCCAAAAACCGCGGATCGTTCTCGAACAGCAGGCGGATGTTGGGGATGCCGTAGCGCAGCATGGCGACGCGCTCGATGCCGAGACCGAAGGCGAAGCCCGTGTACTTTTCGGAGTCGATGCCCGTGTGGCGGAAGACCTCGGGGTGGATCATTCCGCAGCCGAGGATCTCGATCCAACCGGTGTGCTTGCACACGCGGCAGCCGGCGCGCGCTCCGCTTTCGTCGACGCAGAACACGCAGCCCACGTCCATTTCGGCGCCCGGCTCGACGAAGGGGAAGTAGCTCGGGCGGAAGCGAACCGCGGTGCCCTTGCCGTAAAGGCGCTCGGCGAAGGCCGTGAGCACGCCGCGCAGCTCCGCGAAGGTGACCCGCTCGTCGACGAGAAAGCCCTCGATTTGGTGGAACATCGGCGAGTGGGTCACGTCGTCGTCGCGGCGATAAACGGCGCCCGCGCTGACGATGGCCATGGGCGGCGTGCGCGTGCTCATCTCGCGCACCTGCACGTTGCTCGTGTGCGTGCGAAGCAGCGTCTTTTGGCCGATCCAAAAGCTGTCTTGCATGTCCGTCGCGGGGTGATCCGGAGGGAAGGCGAGCTTCGTGAAGTTGTTGTCTTCGAGCTCGATTTCGGGCCCCGTGACCGACAAAAAGCCCAAGTCGCGGAAGATGCCGAGCAGCTCTTCACGCACTTGATGGATCGGGTGGGCGTGACCGCGACGCGGCAACAGCCGCCCGGGCAACGTGAGATCGAACGGCGGGAGGTTGAGCTCGGCGTCGCGCGCTTCTTTGGCGATGGCCGCGAGACGTGCGGCGAAGGCCACCTCGACCCCGTCTTTGAAGCTGTTGACGCGGGCCCCCGCGGCCTTGCGATCGTTTGCGGCGACGTCCCGCATCAGGGCCAAAATGGCCGTCAAGTCGCCTTTTTTCCCGAGCACCTTGGCCTGCTCTGCGCGCAGGGAGGGCTCGTCTTTGGCGGCGGCGAAGGCCTCGATGTAGCGCGTTCCTAGCGCGGCGAGGCCTTCATCGATGGAGCGGAGAGCGTCTTCGGAGGTCACGGCGATCGAAGCCGAGCAGAAGAGAGCAAAGGGCTCAAGCGCCGAGCGCGAGCTTGGCCACCGCGTTGAAGCTTGCCGGATCGTGGATGGCGATGTCCGACAGGATCTTGCGATCGATGGCGATTTCGGCCTTTTTCAAGGCCGCGATGAGCCGCGAGTAGCTGGTGCCGCACAGCCGCGCCGCGGCGTTGATGCGGGCGATCCACAGCTTGCGAAAATCGCGCTTCTTGAGACGGCGGCTGATGTAGCCGTACTCCCAAGCGTGGCGCATGACCTCGACGGCCTGACGAAAACGATTTTTGCGCCCACCGAAGTAACCTTCGACTCGGTTGAGCACCCGATTGCGGCGACGACGCGCCTTGAAACCACGCTTAACTCTGGGCATTTGTGCCTGCCTTTCCTTGTCCTAGAACGCTTCGATCAGCCGTACGGGAGAAGCAGCTTGATGCGCTTCGTCAGCGTCGAATCGACCATGTCGTTCTGGCGGAGCCGGCGAAGACGCTTTTTGCTCTTCTCCTGCATGCCGTGGTTCAGGCCCGACTTGCTGCGTCGGATGCGCCCAGAGCCGCTGACGCGAAAGCGTTTGGCGGCGGCGCGGTTGGTCTTCATTTTGGGCACGAGAGGCCTCGTTTGGGGTTCTACGCTCCGTGAGGCCGCCCCGCCCGAACGTCGGGAGGGCTGTTTTCGCCGCATGGATGCGATTTCAAGGGCTCGCGCTTATGGCGGACGGGGCATTTCTTGTCAAGAGGCCCCCGGTTTTGGCGGCAAAAGGACTGGACAGACGGATAGTCCTTGGTCCATGCTCGGGCCGATATCGCCCATGTCTTCGCGCCAATTCGACGAGGCTGTGGTTCTGGTGCCCGAGCTACCCGCCATCGACCTCGAAAAGCTCCGCGCTTCAAGTGCTCGTGTTCGCGCCCGGCTCGCTCACCTGCGGTCCCAGGCCCAACCCCACGACGACACCCCGGCGACCTCGTCGAAGGCCCATTGACCATGCGGCCCCGGGGGTTCATCGGCCATGGATGATCGGCCGCCTCCGTCGTCGAGCCTGCGCGGCATGTCGCGCGGGGGGCGAAAAATTACGTGGATGCACGTCTCCGACCTGCATTTCTCGAAGGAAGATTCGTTCGATCGCTCGGTGATCCTCAAAGCCCTCGTGAAGTCCGCGAAGGACATGGCGGAGCGGGGCGTGGTGCCCGACTTGGTGTTTGCGACGGGGGACATCGCGAACAGCGGAAAGGCCGAAGAATACGCGCGGGCGAGCCGTTTCTTCTACGCGCTCCTGGCGGCCCTGGGGCTCGGCCGCGACCGTTTGTTCGTCGTGCCCGGCAATCACGACGTGGACCGCGCGCGCGGGCAATTCGTCAAGCGCACGCTCACGAGCGAAGACGAGTCCGATGCGTTCTTCGGCGTCGATGCCTATCACCCGCACCTCGCGAAGCTCGACGCGTTTCGCGCGTTCCACGACGAGACCTTCCGCAATATCCGCGCGTGCGCTCTGCCGAGCCTGGTTCCGCCGCCGCACGTGGTGGTGATCCGCGGCCTGCGCGTGGGCATCTTGTCGCTGAACTCGTCGACGTTTTGCTTCGATGAGCACGACTTCGGTCAGCTCTGGCTCGGCCGCGCGTGGCTCGAAAACGCGGTCGAGAAGCTCGAAGAACAGAACCCCGATCTGCGTATTGGGCTCGTGCATCACCCGCTCGATTGGCTGCACGACGATGAGCGCGGCAACGTGCGCGCGAAGCTCTACGGCGCGATCGACGTGCTCTTGCGCGGCCATTTGCACGACACCGAAGCAGAGGTCGCAATGAGCTCTTCGGGCGGCGTGCTGCACCTCGCGGCCGGTGCCTCCTACCAAGCGCGGCGCTGGCCGAAGCGCGCGCTTTTCGCGACGGCCGATCTCGACTCGGGCCGCGTGAAGGTCGTGCCTGTGCGCTAC
>CAYLJT010000208.1:0-11085 GCA_964383995.1 uncultured Polyangiaceae bacterium | reverse complement strand
CGGCCCGTCGACCTCGTGACGTTTGCGGCGATCGTGGGGGTTCCTTGGCAAGATCTCGCTTTGGATCCGCAATCGATCGCCACGGGCTACCGCACCGCACGGGATGTCGATTGGCGCCTCGTTTTGGGAGCGCCGGACACGGGAGGTGTCGCCGACGACCCTTTGATGCGCGAGTCGATCGATCCCCGCGTCGGCCAAAACCCTGTGACGCTCGACGAGCTTGCGCCGCCCGACGCCACCTCGCCCAGCGCGAACCCCATCAACGGCCATGAGCGGGTCTTCGTCGGCCGCGACGATCTGCAGTTTGCGTGCATCTACGAGCGAGCGGTCCCGATCAATTGCGCCCTCGACAACTGCGAGTGCCCGAGCAACGAGCCTGTGCCTACGAATCCGTTGTGCCAGGCTCCCGACGGCGCGTACGACGGTCTTCAGCGATTTGCAGGCGCGCGTCCGGGCCTTCGACACCTCGACGTGTTGCGGCAGCTCGGTGATCGAGCCGTTCCCGCGTCGCTCTGCGCGACCGACGTGCGCAACAGCGATGCCCCCGCGTTTGGCTACAAGCCCGCGGTCGATTCGCTGCTCCGCGCGTTGCGGCCGCACTTGCCCTGAGAGCCATGCTGTTAGCCATCACGACATCGACAGCAGAGGGCGGAGTCGCGGTTCTCGACGGCGAGCGCGTGCTCTCCGAGGTTTCGTACGACGGCGGAGCTGCCCACGCCGAGCGCTTGTTGCCCGCGATCGAGGAGGCCCTTTCGAGCGCCGGGGTCTTGCGCTCCGCATTGACGCGCATCGCTTGCGACGTGGGGCCTGGCTCGTTCACCGGTGTGCGCGTCGCGGTCTCGCTCGCGAAAGGCCTCGCGCTGGGTCTCGGCATCGGCGCGGTGGGCGTAGGGTCCCTCGAAGCGATGGCTGCCGAGGCGCTTTCAACGTCGCACCCGGCGATGGTGGGCGCTTGCCTCGACGCCCGCCGAGACGAGGTGTTCATCGCCGCCTACGACGCGGCCCTGGAGGTCGTGCTACCGGTTCGCATCGCGCGAGCCGATGGGCCGCTGGCATCGCTCTTTCCAGCGGGAACGCACGTGGCAACGCGGCCCCCCAAGGCCGTTTGGATTGGGCGCGTCGCGCTTCGAAAGGGTGGGCCCTGCGACCCCGCAGCGCTCGACCCAGCCTACGCGCGGGAGCCCGACGCATTGACACTGGAGCAGCAACGGATTTCGCGCGCCCTCGCGAAGCCGGATAGTCTGCCTAGCCCATGAGCAGCCGGACCCACGACGACGATCCGTTCGCCGCCATCGCCGAGTCTCACGCGCGAAAGTTCGAAGCCGGGGAGGTTTTTTTTCGCGAAGGCGAGCCCGCATCCATGGCCTTTTTGCTCGAAGAAGGCGACGTGCGGCTCATCAAGCGCGTGCATGGCGTGGAGCGCAGCATGCTGCTTTTGCACCCCGGCGACCTGTTCGGTGAGCTTGCCCTCTTGTCCGGCGCAGAATGCGCATCGACGGCGATCGCTCTGACGGCGGGGGTCGCCCTGTCCGTCGACCCGCCGACCTTGGAGCGCCTCGTGGCGAACCGCGCGGACATCGCCCTTCGAGTCATGCGTCAGCTCGTCTTGCGGCTCCGGGACGCCGAGGATCGCATCGAGAGCACGATGATCAGCGACACTCCCGCGAAAGTCGTCAACGCGCTCCTCAAGCTTGTCAACGAGGCGCGCCGCACGAGCTCGGCGGGGGCGGTGGTGGCCCTCGCCGTGTCCCCCCTCGACCTCTCCATGCGCACCGGGCTCGACGTCGACACCGTCAAGCGCACCGTGCTCGACCTCCGCGCAGGCAACTACGTCAAGATCGCCGACGAGCGCATCGAGGTCACCGATATCGACGCCCTACGGCGCTTCTATTCGCTGCTCGGTTTGAAGAGCGACATCGCTGGGGACCGCGCGTTCGGATAGCGCGCGGCATCGCCTCAGGGGGACCCTGCGAACGGCCTGGCGATTTTTTTTCGCCGCGTTTTCGTGCGCAAAAGCACCAAAAATTGAGCAATTTCACTTACAAACTTGCAGTTTTTGGAGTCACCAATCCCAAGAAACCTCGCAATTTAAGGGCAAATTCATCATAGAGAATTGTTGCGATAGAAGTGGAATTGAAAAACGGGAGCGAGACGTGTACTTTCTCTTATTTCCTACCGGGCTTTTTTGCTCAGAAGCATGCAGGAAGGGACGCACCCGATGTTTCGATTCCAATACCTCTTGCCCTTGACGGTCGTGCTGCTCGGATGCGGCGGCGCCGAGTCGGCCGAGGAGCTCGTCTCCACCTCACCCGAAGCGCTGGTCTCTGGCGTCCAGGGCGACAAGCTCTTTGCGAGCGACGGGGCCACCGACGACGACTTTGGCAGCAAGACCGCCACGGACGGGACGACGTTGGTGGTCGGCGCACGCTTTGCCAACACGGTCTACGCCAGCAGTGGGGCGGCTTACGTGTACACGCGAAGCGGCTCCTCGTGGGCGTTCGCTCAGAAGCTCGCCCCGAGCGATCTGACGCCTGCGGCATTCTTCGGCGCGTCGGTCGCCGTCGACGGCAACTGGATGGCGGTCGGCGCGCACAAGGCCAACGGGCCGGCCCCCGCGTCCGTTCCTCAGGCCGGCGCGGTCTACATCTACGCCTTGTCCGGCGGGGTCTGGACACAGGTCCAGAAACTGCAGCCCTTCGACATGGCCGCGCAGGATCACTACGGCTGGTCGATCTCCTTGAGCAACGGAACGCTCGCCGTGGGCTCCCAGCACGACGACGATGGCGGCTCCCAAAACGGATCAGTTTACGTTTACACGTTGAGCGGTTCAACCTTCAATCTCCAGCAAAAGCTTCTCGGGTCGTCGAGCAGCGTGGGCGACGAGTTCGGTGCGAGCGTCGATCTCCAAGGTGACCGCCTCGTCGTCGGGGCGAAGTTCTTGGATCTCACGGCCGCCAATCAGGGCGGTGCCTACGTCTTCGACCGCGTGGGCAGCACCTGGACGCAAACGCAGCGGATCGTCGCGCCCGATGCAGGCAACGGCGATCAGTTGGGCTTGGAGGTCGCGCTGTCGGGGGACCGCATCGTGGCCGGAGCGCCCTTTGACGACGACGGCGGCCTCGACGCGGGTGCCCTCTACGTCTTCAAGCGCAACACCGGGAGCGGTGTTTGGGCCATGGAACAGAAGCTCGTCCCCCCCGGCGTGGAGACCAACGACGCCATCGGGCGGGGATTCGACATCGACGGCTCGGTCATCGTTTCGGGCTCGGTTGGTGACGACGACGGCGGGACGGACGCCGGCGCGGCCTACCTCTATTCGCTGACCTCTTCCGGTTGGTCGATGGACCAGAAGGTCGTCGCAGGCGACCCGGTGGCGTTTGCGCGCTACGGCTTCTGGGTCACCGCCTTCGCGAATCAGGCTTACATTACGGCGTCAGACGCCTCTGGCGTGACCACGGCGACAGGCGCGGTCTACGTCCTCAACCTGACCGCGAGCCTGGATTGCGCCTCGTTGCCGGACGGAACGGCGTGCAGCGACGGCAACGCCTGCACCCAAACGGACGTATGTCAGGGTGGCGTGTGTGTCGGCTCGAGCCCGGTCACCTGCGGTCCGCCAGGCACGTGCCAATCGGCGAACGTCTGCGATCCGGCCTCGGGTCAATGCGTCGGTGTTCCGGCAGCCGATGGCACGGCGTGCAGCGACGGCCTGTCGTGCACGCTCGGCGATAAGTGCCAAAGCGGTGCGTGCGTGGGCTCCCCCGCGAACGATACCGACGGCGATGGGGTGTGTGACGCGACCGACAATTGTCCATCACTTTACAACCCGTCCCAGCTCGACTTGAACGGCGATGGCTTCGGCGACGCTTGCGTAGCCGCGTGCGTCGCGTTCCAACGCGGCCTCTTCGGCAACGTCAGAGATGCCTTGGTGGTGTCGAACGTCCCCGGCAACAACTACGGCGGCCTGCCCAACGGCAACACGGGCATCGTCTCGGGCGGCCTGCGTCGAACCTTGATTGGCTTCGATCTGGCGCCGATTCCGACGGGCTCGACGGTTCAGTCGGCGTCGCTTGTCATCGCGGTGAGCGGAGCGACCGGCGGCGGCACGCCGGTCATGAACGTGCACAACGTGACGAGCCCCTGGGCCGAGTACACCGTCAACTGGAACACCGCGACCTTTGCGCCCGCGGTCGACGCTTCGGCGAACCTCCTCGTCGGCAACCTCTCCTTCAACATCAAGACGTTGGTGCAGTCGTGGATCGGCGGCAGCGCCAACAACGGGCTCTTGCTGGAGCAGGACCTTTCGGGCTCATCCACCTTCCGCACTTCGGAGCACGGGACCGTGTCGCAGCGTCCACGCCTCGACGTCTGCTACGTGGCCGTAGCCCAATAACCCTCATCGTTCCCCAAAAACCAAAGAGCCCTTTGCTTGCGCAAGGGGCTCATTTTTTTGTGTGCCCCGGATGGGATCCGAGGGCGTTTGGACTGCTGCGTGGACCTGACAGGGATCGAACCTGCGACCTCTAGAGTGCGATTCTAGCGCTCTCCCAACTGAGCTACAGGCCCGAGGTCGACCGGCACTCTACCCAGGCGATTTGCAACGTCAAGCGCTACTTCGCTTCTTCCTTCGGCGCGTCGTCTCCGCTCTTCTGCAACGACTCGCGCAGGCCCTGCACACGGCTCGCGTCGAGCTTGAGGCCCGATGGCGAAGATCGCCGGTCTTCGCCTCCTGCCGCCGGTGCCGCGTCGGCGCGCCCGGTGACCGCCTTGTTCTCGTAGGAAAAAAGCTTCTTTTGTTGGTAATCGTAGGATTTCGTGTCGTTCCACTTGGGGTTCATGTCTGTGATCCAATAGACGTCCGCCGACACGATGGCGTCGTTGGGGTTGCCCGTGCGCTCGGGCAAGCGATTCAAGTAGGCCTTCATCGCATCGCGGTACGCCGTGTTGGAGCCCGTGTGGATGCGGTTGAAGTAGTCGCTCCAAATCTGGTTCAGGCGCAGGCTCTTCGCGCTAAGCAGCTCGAAGTTCGGCTCTTTCCCCGTGAACGGGTCGATGTGCCGACCATCCACCGTGATGGCGTCGACGATCAGGTGGCCGTCGTCCATGACCGGGTTGGGGGAAAACATGAACCAGCCCTGCAGGAAGCGGAGCTTGTGTGCGAGCGTCTTGAGCGGCTCGACCTGCTTGATGCCGAAGTTGCGCGTGACCCACAGCTCGACGAGCGCCTGGTTGATCGCCGAAGCAAACATCAACAGCACGAGCATTTCGCGCAGCACGCGCACGAATCCGCGGCGTCCGCGGGCCATGGACGAGCTCGGCTCGGGCAACACGGAGGCGCCGTTCGGCGCCCTGAGCCCGAAAAAGCGCGCCCAACCAGGCTCGACCATCGCGTCGCCGAGGTTTCTGAGCCCTGGTAGGCGCCACAGGGGAGCGACGATGGGGCCGAGGGGAAATGCGGCGAAGATGTCCGAGACAGCGAAGCCGCCCGTGAGTCGTTCGCCCGAGGGCCGCACGACGGTGAGCGGCACCTTGGCGTTGGGATCGGCTTGGAATTCGAGGAGCTCGAAGTTGTCGCAGCGCTTGGCCACGCGGCACAGCCAAAATGCGGCGGCGGAGCGCGGGTCGTAGATGACGGTGCGCGCGCGGTGCGCGCGACGCATCGTGAGGTTGGCGGCGTCCCAGTCCTCGGTTTGGAAAAGCAGGGTCGAGAAACAGCACGCGGCCCAGGCGAAGGGGCCGAGCACGAAGGTCGTCCCGAAGGCGATGTGCAGCGTGTTGATCATGCCGATCGCCGCGAGGCGCGCCCAACGTTTGGCGAGCGGTGAAAGGAGGACGATGGGGATCGTCGCCTCGAACATCAGCGTCGACTTCGTAAAAAAGATGATCATCCAGTTCGGGACGTAGTCGCGCAGGGCCGCGATGAGCGGCGTGCACATGCGATCGACGTAGAGGACGTAGTGGACGGCGGTGCCGTTTTTCCACGCGGGCCCCGTCTTGTGGATGACGTTGAAGTAGTAGATGGCCGAGAGCTGCACGACGAGCACGAGGCCCATGATCGTGTGGTGCCGCGTGGGGCGCTCGGGCTCGTCGAGGTTCGTGCGGTCGTTCAGCGCGTCGGCCGTCGTCTCGCGCGTGCCCTTCATGCTTCGCAGCATGGTGTCGAGCGAGAAACGATCGCCTAGCGGCAGGAACATCGTCCACAGCAGCAACAGGTTCTGCACGACGTAGCCGCCGTTTTCGATCAGCAGCACGCGGCCGTTGAGGCTGGTCACGAAGATGAGCGACATCACCTGCGCGACGCGGGTTTTGTAGCCGATGAAGTAACAGACGTAGGTCAAGAAGATGACCACCCACAGGGCCGCGAGCTCGCCCGACGTCGAGAACGCGTTGAGCAACGTCCACGCGGTGCTGGCCTGCGGTCGCCACAGGTTCACGTCGTTCGGCAGCACGCCCTTCGTGGAGTACATGGCGTTCCAGTCCGCAGTGCGGCGGAACAAGTCCATGATCAGGTAGAAGCCGATGAAGAGGCGCGACATGCCCAACGTGCGCCGATCGAAGACGCCGTACGTGTCACGCAGCACGTGTGCGAGATCGGTGTCCGAGAAGCGCCATTTTGCGGCGGGCGTCGCGGTGGCGTGTTCCGTGGGCTCAGCGGAATTCATAGGAGCTCAAACGAATCTTCCCGGCCCCTCGACGGGGCCGCGCTTTGTTCGCGAAAACGTAGCGAAAACCCTCGGCTCTTCCTAGCGTTGGGCACAACGAGCTTCGACGGCGCTGAAGCGTGGGGGGCGCGCAACGCTTGCACGCCGGCTTTCGCGCCGCGGGGCCTTGTGGCAGACGGCGCGTCACGATAGGCCGAGGGCCGTGACTCCGACCGAGCGGCGCACCTTGGCGGCCTGCGCATTTGCGGGGGGATGTGTGCTTTTGGCACCCCGTCAGTGGGTCTCAGCTGGGCTTTTGTTCGTCAGCGCCGCCCTCTTGCTCGGCTGGCACCTCTGGGTCTCGCGGCGCGAATTGGGGAGCACAAAGAGCGGGCTTGTCGAAGCGCCGGCGAATCCCGTTCAGGGCGCCGAGGACGCGGGGGCGGGCGAGCAAGCGCCGCTCGATCCGCCGCTTGCCCGGGATGTCGAGCAGCAAGACACCGATGACGATGGTGAGCAGGCCCTGCCCAGGGACGCCGGGTAGGGACATCAGCGCGCCCAACAGGACGAGCGCTACGCCGAGCAGGTTCTTGCCCACGCGGCGCGCGATGCGCGCGATCGGCGAGGAGGTGTCGGGGGCCGGCGCGCGTTCGTTCGCGAAGTGATCGGCGGGCAAGCGCACCACCACCGCGATCCCCGCGAGGGTCGAGAGCACGAGGGACGCCACCGCGATCCCGAGGGCGAGGGCGATCTCGGGACCGTCGAGCGCGAGGCCATCGGGGAGCTCCACCGGCCCTCAGGGCACGAGGACCGTGCCGCAGGAGCCCGGTTCCTTCGCCTCGAGGAGGAGATCGTTTGTGCTCAAACGACCAACGATGTGGATGCGCGCCACGCCTTCGGCGAGGGCGTCGAAGGCCTCTTCGAGCTTGGGGATCATGCCCTTCGTGGCGACGCCCTCGGCGATCAGTGCGCGGCCTTCGGCGACGGACAAGCGGCCGATGCGCGAAGCAGGGTCGTGCACGTCGCGCAGCACGCCCGGCACGTCGCTCACGAGCACGAGCCCGCGAGCGTCGAGGGCGACGGCGATGCGGCTCGCCACCGTGTCGGCGTTGATGTTGTAAACCTGGCCGCGCGCGTCCGCGCCGAGGCAGGCGAGGACCGGGGTGTGCCCGGCATCCAAAAGCAGCGAAATGAGCGCGCGGTTCACGCCCGTGACGTCCCCCACGAGGCCGAGATCGACGGGCTCATCACCGGCACCGGGGTAGCGCTTCGGGGGCCTGCGTTCGGCGGCGATGAGGAGCGAGCTGGCACCGGAGAGCCCCACGGGACGCGCGCCGTGCGCGACGAGCGCTGCGCACAGATCGACGTTGAGCTTACCGGCGACGACCATTTTCATGACGTCGAGGGTCCGCTCGTCGGTCACGCGGCGCCCGCCGATCTGCTTCGTTTCGAGGCCCAACTGCTTCGAGAGGGCGGTCGCCTGCGGGCCACCCCCGTGCACGATCACGACGGGCATCTCCGCCGCGAGGGCCGCGATGTCGGCGGCCACGATCGCCAGCGCCGAGCCGCCGACGACCTCGCCGCCGAGCTTGATGACAAGGGGTTTCGAAGCTGCGCTCACGGGTAACCTCCCGCGTCCTCCAGGGTGAGCCGCTCGTCGAAGCCGAGCACGATGTTCATCGACTGCACGGCCTGACCCGCGCCTCCCTTGATCAGGTTGTCGATCGCAGAAAAGCAGGCGATGACGCGGGTGTCGCCGTCTTCGGGGCCGTACTCGAAGCCCACCTCCACGTAGTTCGAGCCGCTCACCGCGACGACCTCGGGCAGGCGCTTCTTGGGCACACGCACGAACGGCTCGTTTTCGTACGCCTTCGCGAACGCTTCGCTGATGGCCTCTTTGGAGGTGGCCTTGGGGACCTTCACGAACGAGGTGACGAAGATGCCGCGCGACAGTGGCGCGCTGATCGGCACGAAATGCAGGGCCCAATCGTGAGCGCCGGCGGCGTTCAACGTCTCTTTGATCTCGGGCAGGTGCTGGTGCACGAGGGGCTTGTAGGTGCGCAAATTGACCGCGCGAACCGGGTGATGCGTGCCCGCTTGCGCGGCCGTCCCGCTGCCGCTCGAACCGGTGATACCGACGGTCTCGACGGCTCCTTGCACAAGGCCGGCGCGCGCGAGGGGCAACAGGCCCAAGATTGTTGCGGTGGCAAAACATCCGGGCGACGCCACGATCGACGCGCCGCGGATGGCTTCTCGGTTTTGCTCGGGCAGGCCGTAGACGGCGCGCGACAAAAGCTCGGGGGCGGGGTGCTTGGCGCCGTAATAGCGCTCGTAGGCGAGCACGTCTTTCAGGCGAAAATCCCCGGACAAATCGATGATTTTGGCGCCCGAGCCGAGCAGCTCGGGGACGGTCCCCGCGCTGACCTTGTGAGGCAGCCCCAGGAACACGACGTCCATCCCAGTCGCCGCTTCGGCGGGAGGGAGCTTCTCGAACACGAGGTCCGTGAGACCTTCGAGGTTGGGGTGGGCGGCCGAGAGGGGCTCACCCACGAAATCGATGGAAGATACCCGGCAAAGCTCGACGTGAGGGTGCAGCAGTAGGCGTCGGATGATCTCCGCGGCGCCGTAGCCGCTGCCACCAAGAACGGATGCGCGAAGACGCTTCATGGCCGGGCCTTTATCACGGACGGGGCCGCTCGGCGCGTCGTCCGGGGGTTGTGCTGGGACCAAGGGCTGTGCTGCTCTCTGCCCGATGCACGCGAGGCTCCGAAAGCTCATCGAGGACCGCCACGAAACGGCGGTGGGTCTGCTGCGCGATCTGGTCCTTGAGAGCTCGTTTACCGACGATCGAAGCGGGTGCAACGCGGTGGGCGCGCGCCTGTGCGAGGAGCTTGCGGCGATCGCCGGGATCAGCACGAGGACCGTCGGCGGGACGCGTTACGGCGACGTGCTCATCGCGTCGACGGCCCGCGCTGCCGCGTCGGCGGAGGGGGCCGTGCTGCTCGTCGGGCACCTCGATACGGTGTTTCCCAAGGGGAGCTTCGAGGGCTTTCGCGTCGACGGTGCGATCGCGCGGGGCCCGGGCGTGCTCGACATGAAAGGGGGCCTGGTGGTGATGCTCGAGGCTCTGCGCGCGCTGTCCGCGCTGGGTGCCTTGGACGACCTGGCGGTGCGCATGATCGTGGTGGCGGACGAGGAGGTGGGCTCGCCCGAGAGCTTCGCGACGATCCAAGAGGCGTCGCGGGGCGCCGCCGCCGCCCTCGTGTTCGAGTCGGGGCGCGCCGCCGATCGGGTGATCACGGCTCGCAAGGGCACGGGCAGCGTCACGGCCGTGGCCCGCGGAAAAGCCGCGCATGCGGGCAACGCGCACGAGCACGGCGCCAACGCCATCTGGGCCCTCGCGCGCTTCGTGGATCGGGCCCAACAGCTCACCGACTACACGCGCGGTCTCACGGTCAACGTGGGGATGATTCGCGGCGGTGAGAGCAAGAACACGGTCCCCGATCGGGCCGAGGCCAAGCTCGATCTACGCTTCGTTCACGCTGCCGATCGCGATGGCCTCGTCGAACGTTTGAGGGCGGCGGCCGCCGAGTCTGCGGCGAGCGTGTCCGGGACAAACATCACGTTCGAGCGTGTGCTGTCGCGCCCGGCCCTCGAGCGCAGCGACGAAAATCTCGAACTTTACCGCGAATACGCGGCCTGTGCGGCGGCTGAAGGGCTTGGGAGCGACGAGGCTCCTCTCGTCGGGGGTGGCTCCGACGCGAGCACGACTGCTTCGGTGGGCGTGCCTTCGATTGACGGCTTAGGCCCGCGGGGCAGCGGCTTTCATACCCACGAGGAGCTGGTCGAGCTTGCCACGCTGAGCCCAAAAGCGGCCGCCGTGGCACGCTTGCTTCTCGGTCGAAGGCCGCGGGGCCGTTGATATCCCAGTTGTGCTTTGCAACCATTCGGCTGTCTTCGCTCAGAAGCGAGGCCCGAGGATCGTATGAGCTTTGATAGCTGCATTTGGCCCGCCGCGAACGTCGGCGTGGATTTCGTCGCCGCCGTCATCGACCTCATCGCTTTTCCGGTCTTCGTGAAGGACCGCGAATTTCGCTGGGTTCTCTTGAACAACGCGCTGTGCGAGATGGTCGGCTACCCCCGTGAGCAGATGTTGGGCAAAACGGACTACGACTTTTTCTCGAAGGAAGAAGCCGATTTCTTTCGCCAAAAGGACGTCGAAATGTTCGCGAGCGGGGCGCCCGTCGTGATCGACGAAGAGACGATCACCGATGCCAAGGGCCGTCGTCACGTGCTCGCGACGACCAAGGTGCCCATGCGCGACGCGTCGGGCGAGCCCACGCACCTCGTCGGGATCATCCACGACATCACGCGCATGAAGGAGATGGAGGAGGCGCTGCGCCGCGCCAACGAGGACCTCGAGCAGCGCGTCGAGGCGCGCACGGCC
>CAYLJT010000207.1:0-11094 GCA_964383995.1 uncultured Polyangiaceae bacterium | reverse complement strand
GAAACGCCCAGACCCGGCGCGTTTGCGCCTCCCAATGTCCCGGTCATCGTGATCAACGCCGAAGGCGACGTGGCAACCCCGGTCGACCAAGGAGAGACCGTGCTCGCCGAGCTGCGCAGCGCCGGCAATCGCGCCTTGGGTGTCTCCGTCCAGGGTGGACACCACGTGATGTGGGGCAGCGATGCTTGCGTCGACGCCGTGGTCACCCCCTTCTTGCTCGACCCGAACGACGCGAGCTTGGCGCTCGACACCAGCTGCGACGCTGGCATGCTCGACTACTACGAGCCCCTTTCCCCGGCTACCTCCGCCGAGGTGACCACCGCCCTCGACCTTGCCTATTATTTCTCGGCCGAAGAGTGGTCCTTACCCTACTTCCCTTACCCCGACAGCTACGGCTGCAACCTGGGCGGGACCGTGGTGGTCGACGACAACGTGGACATCACCATCACCGACTGCGCGTTTACGCCCGATCTTACCGTCAACGGCACGGGGCACTACGACGAAGAGGCGGAGAAGCTTACCCTCGAAATCACGTTCACAGGCGCCCACACGGGCACGCTGAGCTACGACGAGACGTGGGAGGTCATCCACACGAGCGGCATGTTTGACGGCATGACCGTGGACGAGTCGTATTAGTCACCTCGAGAAACCCAGCGACCTTCGCGCTCCTGGTAGAGGTCGTCGCGGCAATAGCGAGCCCGTTCCCAACCTGCCTCGATCCCCGCCGCGATTATGGATGCTCGCTCGAGGAGGTTCGAAATACCGAGCGCTTTCGCTTTGCCCTTCAACGCGTGCTCTTGGCGCTCGTCAACGCGGAGTTGCTTTCGCACCATATACATCACATACATCAAGGGACTGCGGGTCAAGGCCACCTCACAACACGGCCAAAAACGCCTGCAGCAAGAACACCTCTTCGTCGCTCAAGGGTGTCCAGGTGCCACCCAGGTCGGCGCCGCTTCCGCCGTGCAAGAGGCCGCCGTCGGGGCTCACGCGCACGGCGCGTAGCACTTCTTCCAGGTTTCTTGCGCTGCCGGTGGTGAAGTATGGATACTTGATACCCACCCTGCGTAGGGAAGGGATCCTCGCACCTTCTTCGTGGACATAGGGCTCGACGCCCGTTTTGGCGTAGTGGCTCTCGGCCCACACGATCGGCCCCGCGGGGGATAACACCCACTTTTCCCAGGTGTCGAAGGGCTGCCTGGACGCGGGGTCGTCCGACACCAACCTGGCCTCGTGGCAGCCCTCGCACTTGTCTCGGAAAATGGTGGCGCCGCGGCGCTCTGCGTCGGTGAATCTAGCGTGGGTTTGGGCTCTTGGACTTTGACTCGGGGTCATGCCGTACAGGCCTGCGATAAACGCCTTGCGCAGCTCTTCGGGACCCTGATCGCTTTGGATGCCGAGGTGCTCGAGCCAGGGATGCTCCCGGACGGTCAACACGAAATGCGGGTCTCTTCCGCTCTTTCTGCCCGCCACGTCGAACTCGTTCTCGGACACGGCGGCAAGGTCGGGATCGAGCGCCCTCGAAAAATGGGGGCGGTTGTTGGCGAGACCCAGGATGGGCTTGGTGGTCGCTTGCACGCCCGGTCTGCCCGTGGAGTGGGTCCGGCCGTCGCCCCAGCCTTCGAAATGGCAGGTCTCGCAGGTGAACTTGCTCAAGCGCCCCTCGGTCTTGGCGAAGGGGGCCATCAAGGTCGAGAACACCAGGGCCTCGCCTAGACGCGCGGCGGGGGACCTTCCCTCGGCCTTGGCGCCCGGCGCCGCGACAAAGGCCCCGGCTTCGTCGACCCAGCCATCGAGCAAGGCGTTGGCGTACACCGTCTTGCCGTTGGCAAGGTCGGCGAACGCCACGGTGCCCGGGGGGACGATATCGACCTGCTGTTTCAACGCGCCTCGGGCCGACCCTTCGTACGCGAGCGACACCGCGTGCTCGCCGCCGTAGCCGGTCACCTGGACCTGCACGCCGTCGGGCGCGACGCTCAGCTTCAGCGCCTTCGGCACCACCACGTCGACCTCGGACAGGTTCTTGATGCGTACGAGCTCGGCGGATTTGTCTCGGACTTCGTACAGGTACAAAAACGAATCGACGAAACCAAAGGCTCCGTCCGCCCGATCGAGGGGTTGATCTTCCACGCCGCCCGCCGCGATCAACAGGCCATCGGTCAGGGCCGCCACGTCGAGGGACCAGAACGGGCCGTCGTTTCTTACCGTCGTGCCCCCACCCTGTGCGAACCCCGTCTTGGAGTCCGCGTCCAAGATCAACAGGGCATGATCCAGGAAGCAATTGGCTACCACTTGGTTGCCCGCGTGGACCACTTGCAGCGCGCCCCGACAGACCCGCTCCGACAACACCTCGGCCTTTTGCTTGCCGGCCGAGGCCGCGACGCGCAGCGCAAACAGCCTCCCATCCCAGGGATCGCTGGCGTACACGATGCCCTTCGGCCCGGCGGCGATGTGCCGCAGCCCGACCACCCCGGGCAGCTCGATGCTGGCCTCTTGAACCAGCTTCTGACCCCGGTAGGCGTAGCGCGCGAAGGTGCCTGTGTGCTCACCAACAACGTAGAGGGCTCCCTCGGGGGAGAGGGCCAGTCCGGTGGGCGAGGCGGGCGCGGGAAGGCGTTGCAGCTCGTGCAGGGCGTCGTCCAACAGCACCAGACTGTCGGCCCCGCGCAAGGCGCCCACCAGGCGCTTTCCACCGTCGAGCGGCGCGAGGGCGGAGGGGTTGGAGCCGGCGACGGCATCCCAGGGGGGCAGTTTTCCAAAGTCGGTGGCGCCACGCAGGGTGGCCTCGAAGGCGCGCAGCGGCGCGAGGGGGTCGGGCGCGGAGGCCGCTGGCGAGGGTGAGGCCGAGGGGGGCGGAGCGGGCGAGGGCTTGGGCTCGTCGCATCCCAGGTGGGCAGCGGCGAGCAACAGCAGGGCGAGGGCGGGGCGCGGACGCGTGAGGGTCAAGGGAAGCTCTCCCGGAGCTTTGACATTACTCCGGGCGAGAGCGCAAAGGGCCTACATTTAGACAGCTTTTGCGAACATGCTTGACGTCGGGCGAAGGTGGGGCCGGAAATGCTCGCAACTTGAACTTCGACCCCGAACTTGATCGCGTCTTCTTCAGTCTTCGCGCGGACGCCGAGCGAAAGCGCGATTGCGGCGACGTCGTCGTCGACTTGAGGATCCTGCCTCAGGGCCTCGATACTTCGGGGGTGCACGCGGGGCCCGTGCTCGATGCGTTTGTCGCGGCGCAGGGCTACGCCGGGTTGGTCGATGGCTGGACCGTGCTGAAGCGCGCCTCCGCGAAGAGCCTGCTCGTGCGCATATTGGCCCGCGACTTAGTGCTCAACGCGCATATCATGCCCAAAGAAGAGGCCGAAAAGCTGGCGGACCGCTTCTTGGCGTTTTTCCCCAGTCCGAGCCGCTTTTTCTCCAACACGCCGGTGGCCGAAGAGGGCGACGGCGACGCCGAAGATACGTGGACAGGCACGTGGAAATCCATCACCGAGGCCATGTTCGATACGGGCATCGTGGCCGTGGGCGGCGGGCGCATCGGCATGTTTTGGGTCAAGGACGACGGCTAAGCACCTCTTGCTCGACGGCCAACGCTGTGGCAAGGCCCGCCCGATGATGCACGATTTACCCGCCCGCGAAGGCATTTCCGAAAAGGAACGGGAGCTCGGTGAGGCGTGGAAAAAGCGCTACGCGCCCGAGGTTCACGACGTCGTGGTGCGGCGCGTGGTCGAGAGCCCCAAGCTTACGATCATCGTCGTTTCGTACCGCGCGGAGGACTACCTCATCGCGTGCTTGGAGCACCTCGTGGGGCAAACCGCGCGCTCCGTGCCGTACGAGATATTGCTCGCGGATAGCGGTGGTTTGGAGCATCTGCGTGAACGCTACGCGCACCTCGTCGACATCGACTTGCGGCTGCGGCCGGGCCTGCCTTTGAACCTCGCGCGGAACGCCGCGATGGCGTGGGCGCGCGGCGAGCACGTGGCGATCATCGACGACGACGGGCTCGTCGCGCCGACCTTCGTCGACGTCGTCGAGCGCATGTTCGAGGACCCTTCGATCGTGGCCATGCGCGGGCGCATCGTGTTCAAAGAGCACCCCTATTTCACCTCCCTCGCCGGGCACTACGACCGCGGCGACGAGGTGGTGGACGACGTTTTGGCGACCGAAGGTCACATGGCCATTCGCCGCGAGGTGTACTTGGTGACTGGCGGCTTTCCGGACGACTTCTATGGCGCCGAGGGCGTGTACCTCGCCTACCGCATCGCCAAGGTTTACCCGGGAAAACGTGCGGTTTACGTGCCCGACCTGTTGATGCGCCACGACTATTTCGACGGCTGGAAGAACCTCGTGTGGAAGACACGAAAGTACCGCACGATCCGCAGCACGGTGGGCGAGCTCGAGCCCGACCCCGAGTGGCTCGCCTACCTGGACGCCTATCTCAAGCGCGAAAAGCCGGCGCGCAAGCTGACCACCGAACAATGGCTGGCGCGCAGCGCGATCAAGGCCGCGCGGTTTGTGGTCAAGCTCGCGCCGGGATGGACCTTGCCGAAGGAGCTACGCGGGAGCTGAGCGCGGAAACAGGCCGTGTCGTCCCTCGTCGCGCAGGGCGTTCATGGCGCCTTGCATGAGGCCGACGAGGCGCTGGTAAACGCGCTCGACCAGCACCGGATCGTCGGCCGCGGAGGGCGGCTCTTCGAGCCTTACGGGGGCAAGAATGCGCGTGTGCACTTTGACGGGCAAGGGCAGGTGCAGATAGGGAATGCCCAAGATGATGCCAAAGGGCAGAGCGAGCCCGATGGGAGCCACGTTGGAGCGCGCGATCTGCGGTAAACGAAGGGCCTTGGCGATTTGTTGACCGTCGCTCCAGATGTAGAGCGAGTGGTGCGCGCCCGCGCTCACGATGGGCACCACAGGCACCTGGGCGCGCAGCGCGGCGCGCACGAAGCCGCGGCGCTTGCCAAAATCGACGCGGTAACGCTGGCTGAAAGGGCGACAAGCGTCGGTGTCGCCGCCGGGAAACACGAGCACCGCGGCGTCCCGCTGCAAAGCCTTGTTGAGGTTTTGGTGATTGGCAGCCAGCGCTCCACAAGCATTGAGCCACGGGCCACCCGCGGGCACGTTGAAGGGGAAGTCGTGCATCAGCCCGTGGGAGCGGCGTTTGGGCCCGTACAGCCGCCAAAAGGCCACCATGTGGCAAAACATGTCGGGGGTGCCGGTCATGCCATTGTGGTTGGCGATGGCGAGAAAGGGCCCCTCCGGGAGGGGCGCTTCGAGCTCGGTCTCGCAACGAAAACAGTCGTCGTAGAGCAGCCCAAAGGCGGGCAGGATGCGCTCGATGAAGTCCGGATCGCGAGCGTCGAGATCGTCGCAGCGGGCTCGAAAACGAGCCTTTTCGGCGAGGGCGCGGGCGGCGTCCGAAAACGCGTCGAGCCCGGGACGCGGGGCCTTGGGAACGACAATCACGGCTTCATGCCTACTCCTCCGCGGGAGATGAGGGAAGGGCGTGGCCAGAGAATTCGGACGCTCCTCCACGAAGGCACGAAAAACGGCGGTCGAACAGCGCCATTTCTTCGCCTTCGGGGGCCCTGGCTGCTAAAAACAGCCCTCTTCATGGGCCCTTCCCCCCGATCGAAACGGTTCACCATCTGCGCCCTCGCCGCGCTGCTGGTGGGCTGTTCGGGCGAGCCCCACCTGACCCTGCGCGGCATGCCCACGGCGCAGCCCCCCGAGGCTCCCGCGACGGAACCTTCACCGCCACCCTTTCGCGAGCCGTATTTCCCCTTCCTCGACGACGAAGATCAGACCCTCAGTGTGTCTGTCGGAGACACCTCCGACGGGTATTTGGTCAACGCCAACCAGGTGACCGAGTCCGACGCTCTGACCATCTTGCCAAAGCAAAAGGCGCGGGATCTTGCCTACGGCAGCGACGAGATGGTGGCTCTGCTGCAAGGTGCCGCCACACGCCACCACGCCCGCAGCCAGCGCCCGCTGTTCCTCGGCAACGTGGGTCGGCGGGGCGGCGGCGATATCCGCTATTCGGTCAGCCACAACGCCGGGCGCGACGCCGATGTGGCTTTCGCCTACCTGGACGCCGCGGGGGTCCAGATCGACCCGCCCGACCTCGTGCCCGTCGACGCCGAGGGCAACACCAGGACGGGCCTGCAGCTCGACGTGGCAACCACCTGGTCCATCGTGCGCGCGCTGCTGGAAGGCAAGGAGGCGTTCGTCCAATACCTGTTCGTCAGCACGCCCATTCGCAAGAAGTTGCTGCGCTACGCCGCGGGCGCCCACGAGCCCCTGTTCCTCATCGAGCGCGCCGAAGAGGTCCTGGTCGAGCCCGCGGGCGCCCCCCACGACGACCATCTGCACGTGCGCATCTACTGCGGCAAGCGCGACGTGGGCGGGGGCTGCGTCGACGTCGGGCCTCACCACGCCTGGGTACCTTACCACGCCTCCCAACGGCAGGAGCGCGCGAAGAAGGCAAAGCTGGCGCTGTCCGACGGCCTACCCTCCGACAAAGCGCAGGCCCTGAAGCGGCTTGTCCTGCTCGACGCCAGGGAAGACGCCGACCTGGTGGCCGCTCGTCTGGAAGATGCGTCCGAGACCGTCCGCAGGTCCGCGGCGGAGGCCCTCGGCCACTTGGGCGGACGTGAACATGTCAAGGCGGTCGGCGCACGCTACGCGCTGGAGGACGATCCCCGGGTGAAGGTCGCCCTGCTGAGGACGGCCGGCACGCTGGGCGGGGAGGCCGCGGGCAAGCTGTTGCGCGACGTCATCGCGTCACCGCCCACGCAGAAGACCGCGGTGCGGCTGCTGTCCACCTCCTTCGCCGAGCTTGCCTCACCGGTCCCGGCGCTGTTCGTGGGATCTTGCCTGGCGACCTTGAGCGCCGGCCGCGAGGCCCCTGCCCACGACCCGCGGCGCGACGCCGTGTTGGCGGCGAAGCGCGCTCGCCGCGAGGAGCCCGTTGCTGCCCTCACCACGCTGGTGGCCGACACCGACGCCGACCTCGCGGCAGCCGCAGTGGACGCATTGACCCAGCTCCTCAACCGCAGGCCGAGCGACGTGCAAGACCCCGGCGCCTGGCGGAGCTTGCTCGTCCCCCTGCAGGGCAAGCCCCACGACGCCTGGCTCGCAAAAGGCTTTCTCGCCGCGGGCTACAAGGTCCCTACCCTGGAGAAGACCCACGCCTTCGAGCTCGTGCGGGCCCTCGGCGGCGAGCCCTACTTGGCGGCGAACGCCGAGCTCGTGCTGGAGCAGTTGTTCGAGCACGCGGCGAAGCCCACCTGGGCGCGGGCCGACCGCTGCGAAGACTGGCTGAATTGGCTGTCGAAACGCCGGGGCGCCCTCAAGCTACCCGAGGTCCCGGCGACCGCGCGGGCGGCGTGCGAGCGGTTGCGCGGCGCCTGATGTCTCGGACATCGCTGGACGCTAACGCCCCGCCTCCGCCGCGACCTGCGCAGCAAGAGCGCCCGGATCGCTGAGCGCACGGCCCGCGGCGCGCAGGACGAGGGCCCAGGGTGCAAGGCGCTCCACCTCCACTTCGACCTGGGTCGGGAGACCATGGGAGAGGGGCAAGGATGGAGGCGCATCGACGATGGCCAGCTCCACGCGGACCTTGCCATCGCTCACCTCGTCGGCGACCACCTCGACCCGGGCGCGCGCCGCGCCGAACTGCGTCCACGGGAAGCCTTCCAAACGAAGCGCGGCCGCCTGCCCTGCGCGAATGCGGCCGAAGGCCTCGGAGGGCTTGTAATACGCCACCACGCGTACGGTGGCCTTGGGCAGGACCTCGGCCAGGGACACGCCTTCTTCGAGCTTCTGGCCCAGCCGCAGCGGGGTCACCGATGCCAGGCGACCATCAATGGGCGCGCGCAGGGTCCGGCGCGCCAATTCCAGGGTCAAACGCTCGATGGCGCCTTTCACGGTCGCCAATTCGCGATCGATTTCCGATTCTTTCTGGCGCAGCACCTCGATGGAAGCCTGCCGATCGCGGGCCTGACTTCCGTCGTCGAGGCCCGCCTGCGTCCGCTCGTGCCGGACGCGCTGCAGCGCCGCGAGAGCCTCTTGTTCGGCGGCGCGGGCTTGCAAGGCGGCCTGCTCGGAGCCGGCGCCCGACCTCCACAGAGCCTCGGTCCGCGCGCGTTCCTCCGAGGCGAGGTGCGCGCGGATCTCGGCTTCCTTACCTCGGGCGTCATCCGCGTTGCGCCCCGCGATGCCAGCATCTTTGCGGAGCGCAAGGGCCTCTTCCAGGACCCGCCGTTCGGACGCTACGCCCTCGCGCTGGTGCTCCAAGGGCGGAAGCTTGCTGCGTTGCTCGGCAAGAGCCTGGTCGAGCAGGTCGGTCTCCAGTTCTACCAATACATCGCCGGCCTTGACCTCCCTGCCAAGCTCGAGCTGCGCGAAAACGACGCGGCCGGAGCTGGGGCTGACGATGGCGTAGGCCCGTTGAGCGAGCTCCAGACGCGCGTCCGTCGAGGTTGCCACCACGCCGACATCGGCGAGCACAAACCAGAGGCCCCAGAAACCCGTGAAGAGCAGCAGGGCCAGCGTCTTCCCGACGAGAGCGCCGCGCCCCCGTGCGATCAAGCCGTTGGTGCGTAGAAATGGGTCCATGCCCCCCCCCTGGTGCAGGCACTATGCCAGGTTTTTTTGCTGATTTTCCGGCCCAACGCGGGTGCGTGTGGTTTTTCTCGGCGCTCCTAGGCAGCGCTGTGGGATTTCTCTACGTGCTCCCTACCCACCCAACGCTCAGGGCATGCCGTCCGCGCAAATGGTGTAGTTGGCCTTGATGTTGAAGCTCTCCAGGGTTGCCCAAGGGAAGGGAGGATCGCCCTGGTTGCTCCAGTAATTGGCGTCGGACACGAAGGCCGTGCCGGTGCAGGACTCGAAGCAGGTGCAGTCGGTCGGTGCGACCCCCGCGTTTTGAATGGCCACGAACAGGTAGTCGCCCGTTTGCAAGGTGATGGGAGCGGTCAGGTCGTGGTCGAGCACGCGCAAACCATCCACGTTGGCGGACGCCGGAACATCGATATGCTCAGCCGGGATGGGCGTCGCGGCTGGCACCAGGTCGGTGCCCACGAAGACGTCGGCCTGGTGAGCTAGACCGTTGTCACACGTGTAGTTGCCTTCGGCGCCCCCGCGCATCACGTAGCGAACCTTGGTCACCGTAAAAGGGTAGCTCGGCGGCGTCAGCCGTTCGGCGATCCAGTGAGCCTCTTCACCTGGAAGTGGGAACACCGCGTCGGCCTTGCAGCTCGTGGTGTTGTTGGTGACGGGAAAGCCTGCACAGAGGTCGACGGGCTCGCCCCCGCCTTCACCGCCCTGCCCTCCCTCCCCGGAGCCACCCTGACCTCCGGCGCCGCCGGTGCCGCTCGCCGAGGTCGTCGTGCTGGTGGCGTCGGAGGTGCTCGCGCTCGTGCTCGTCGAGCCCGCGCCCCCCGTCCCGTCGGTGCTCCCGTCGGAACCGCATCCGACCGAGAAAAGAGCGCTCGTCAACCCGACCAACCCCGCGAACTTGATGAGTTTCATTGACGCTCCATGCCCAAATTGAAGTCTGTCCAAGGACCTATCTCCCGCTTTTATCATCGACATCGATACCTAAGCAAACCCTACGCGCCGAGGCCGCCGCACCTGACAACGTCCGTGAGGGTTTCTGTGGACCAGCGTTGGCTCGGCCGTGCGCGGCGTCCATACCACTAAAGTATACCTCTCGACAGCCCCCCGCGCGGTTGACAGACCTTCCCTGGACTCTGACAATTCCACCCCATGGATGTCGTCTGTATCGGACCCCTGGGGGTCGCGTCGGTCGTTTGGCAACCTCGGTCGGGCGCCCACTCCCTTGCCATCGCCTGCAAGGCAGCCTTCGACCTCACCCCGGGTGAGTCGCCGCTGTCCGCTCGTCAAGAGCTGCCCTCCGAGGAAGAGCAACACTGGGATGACGACCCTGCACGCAGCGTCTACGCGCCCGCCGATCTGGTGCCTTTCAAGGCCTTCGCGGATGTGGTGTTGGTGGGGAGCGCTTACGCCGCGCATGGCGAGCCCGTGCGTTCGCTCGCTGCGCGGCTGATCGTGGGGTCCATCGACAAGACCCTGGAAGTCCACTGCGACCGCTCGTTCTCCCCCGACGAAAAGCTGGTGGAAGGTCCGCGCTTCGGCAAGATGTCCCTGTTTTGGGAGCGAGCCGCCGGGGGCGCGGGCTCGACGAACCCTGTAGGGGTCTCCTTTGATGCGGCGCCCGATGCCTACGGTCGACGGCGCATCCCCAACCTTCAACCGCCCGAGATCCATGTGGCAGATCCTTCCCACACCTTCCCCCCGGTAGGCTTCGGGCCCATCGCCGCCACCTGGCCAGGACGGCGCCAGCACCTCGGCCCTCGCAGCGCGGGTCTCGACGCGGCTCGCTGGTCCCAAAAGCCCTTGCCGCCGGACATCGGGCCCCGCTTTTTTCAGTGCGCACCGCCCGATCAACAGCTCGAAGAGCTCCATGACAACGAGCAAATCGTGCTGGAAAACCTGCACGTCGAGCACACGCGCCTCGTCACACGCCTGCCTGGCATTCGCCCCACGGTGATGGTCGAACGTCTCGGACAACGTCCGGTGCCCTTGACGCTGCGGGCCGAGACTTTGTGGATCGACACCGACGCCCGCCGGATAACCCTGACCTGGCGCGGCGAGATCCCGTTGGCCGCCGCGAACGAGCCCGGTCAGGTGGTGGTTGGCATGGAAGGTCCGGGCGCGCCGCGTGCCTACCCCGACCCGCCGCCCGTAAGCCCCGAGGCGGAAGCCGGGATGACCTTGTTTCTGGACAACCCCACGAGCATCAAGGACACCCTTCCCTTCGCGATGGCCCCCGATCGCGAGGTCCGGAGCCCCAATCCCGCTGCCCAGGACGGCCTACCCTTCTGGAATGGCGCCGCCCCGCCGCAACCCGCCGCGGCCCTGCCCGCGGCGAGCGCGGCCGTGAGCCCCTGGGGAGGTGGGGACAGCCTGCAATCCTTCTCGCTTTCCAGCTCCGGTCCGTCCCCCGCGCAGCCGGGCGTATTGGACGCTTCGAACCACGCCGCCTCGCGGGACGCCCTGTGGCAGCGCCCGCCCGAA
>CAYLJT010000206.1:0-11103 GCA_964383995.1 uncultured Polyangiaceae bacterium | reverse complement strand
GCGCCCACCTACGGCGTGGACATCGAGGCCGAGCTCGTGACGCCGACCGGCGCGGCGATCGTCGCGGTGGCCGCCGCTCGCTTCGAGAAATGGCCGGCGCTCGTGCCCGAACGTGTGGGCTTCGGTGGTGGCGCGCGGGAGCTCGTCGAGCGGCCCAACATGCTGCGCGCCGTGCTCGGGCGCGCGCCCTCCGAAGCGGCGCCGCTCCCCGCCGACGCGACGCACGTGGTGCTCAAGGCCAACGTCGACGACATGACCGGTGAGCTCGCGGGCTACGCGATCGAGGTGCTCATGGCGGCCGGCGCCCTCGACGCGTGGGCCACGCCGATCACGATGAAGAAGGGTCGCCCCGCGCTCACCATTTCGGCCCTCTCGACCGCCGAGACCGCCGATGCGGTGGCCGCCGTGCTGCTGCGCGAGACGACGTCGATCGGGGTGCGTCGGGTGCCTGTCACGCGCATCGAACGGCCGCGTCGCACGATTGTCATCGAAACCCCGTTGGGTACGGTGCGGGCCAAGGTGAGCGAAGGACCCTACGGTCCCCCTCAAGTGAAGCCCGAGCTCGACGACTGCGCCGCCCTCGCGCGGACCCACGGCGTCCCGCTGCGCGAGGTGCTCGCGTTGGCCTTGTCGGTCGCACGAGCAAAAGAATTTGTTTGAGCTCAAAATAGTTGACCTTAGGCTTTATTTCGAGAGGTAAGAGCATGCGAAACTTGCGCAAGAGCGCCGTCCTGATGGGCCTTCCTTTGTTGCTCGCCGCGGGCTGCGGTGACGACGGCGGGGGCGGGACGAGCACGGGCACGAGCGGCGCGACCGGCACCGCGACGTCTTCGACTTCCGACGCCACCTCGACCAGCTCCGGCGGGGGCATGGGCGGGATGGGCGGCATGGGCGAAGGTGGCGGCGGAGGCACGGGCGAAGGCGGCATGGGCGTCGGCGGTGCGGGCGGCGCGACCGGCGGTGGCGGCTCCGGCGGGAGCATCCCGGATTGCTCGGACAACGCCCAATGCGACGACGGCGACGGCTGCACGACGGACGCCTGCGACATGGGCACCTGCAAGCACACGCTCGTGGACACGAGCGACGGCGACGCATGCACCAGCGACGCGTGCGACCCGGCCACGGGGACCCTCAGCCACACGCCGATCGACCCCGATGACGGCTTCGCATGCACGGCCGACGCGTGCGATTCGGTGACCGGCGTCTCGCACGTGCCGAGCGACGCGTTGTGCGACGTGGGCGAGGTGTGCAACGTCCAGTTCGGCTGCATCGGCAACGACCTCAGCAACGTGGTCATCACCGAGCTCGGCGTTCTCGGCTCGGAGTTCATCGAGCTCCACAACCCCACCGCGAAGGCAGGGACGGTGACGGGCTTTGTGCTGATGAACGCGGCGGGGCAGACCGTGAAGCTGTTCGCGGCCACGGACCCCACGGGCGTGCTCGGCGATCCGGCGGTGCTCACCGCGGGGCAGTTCGGCTACGGCGTGCCAAACCCCGCAGATCCCGCGCAAATCCCGCTGGACGCCACGTTCGTTTACGGCGATCCGGGCACCGCGTTCAACTTTGCGGACACGGGCGACAAGCTCACGTTGAGCGACAGCGCGAACAACGTGCTCGACGTCCTCGACTTCGCGACGATGCTGGTCGGCAACATCCCGGCCTTCCACACCGACCCCAACACGCCCATCGTCGAGGGCCAATTTCCCGGGCTCCTCGGCAGGTCGACGCAGCTCGATCCAAACTTCCTGTTCGCCAACAACAACGACCTCGGCGACTACTGGTGCACCACCTTCCGCGCCGCGGACACGCGCGGCGCGCCCAATGGCTCGTGCTCCGACTTCGTGATCAACGAGGTCTTGTACGACTACGATCATCCGACCACGGGCACCGACGACAAGGAGACGTTCGTCGAAATCGCCGGGCCCGGCGGCGGCGATCTGTCCGATGTGCACCTGCTCGGCATCGACGGTGACGGCGCGGGAAATCAAGAGCCCAACACCACCTTCGCGATGGGCACGCGCATGCCCGTCGATGGCTTCTTCGTGGTCGCCGACGCGGTCGGCGGTGTGACCAACGTGCCGGGCGCGGACCTCTTGGCCTCGTGCGACCCCACGAACGGCACCGGCAACGGCGACGCCATCCAGCTCTTCGATGCGGCCGGCGCCCTCATCGATCAGGTCGGCTACGGCCAAGCCACGGTTGCGAAGGAGGGCACCCCGGTCATCGACATCGATCTCGACAAGGTCGGTATCTCCATCGCGCGCGACGCCATGAGCAGCGACAGCGACGACAACATCATCGACTTCCACTACGACCCGACGCCCACGCCGGGTGCCGCAAATCTGCCCGTTTCACCGCAGATTTTGAGCGTTTCCGTGAAGGACGGTTTGGCCTCCACGACCACCGTCGTCACGCTCAAGGTGCTCGACTTCGCGGACCTCGACAAAGTCGACGGCACGGCCCCCGCGGACAACGACGTGAACGCGACGTTTGGCCCCAACGCCACGGTCGACACCACCTCGCTCAGCGACGGCTGCACCTTCGTGTCGATCGACGACGCAGGCCGCGGCCCGGCCACCATCACGTGCACCGCGCCGACCAACGCGGGCGTCGTCGCGCGCGGCGATTTTGTCCTGCAAAACCCGGCATTTTTGGGCGGAAGCGTGACCATTACCAACGGCTGGACCTACACCGGCGTGAACAACGGCCTCGGGGGCGCCGCCGAGGTGGACTACTGCAACGTGCAGTTTCCGTTCACCGCGACCGCCCAGCAGGGCACGGCGACCGCCGTCGTTTACGGCCAAATTTACGAGGCCGGCGTGACCGAGCCGGCGGGCGCCGACCCGGGCATCTTGGCGCAGCTCGGCTATGGCACGCTCGCCTCGAACCCCACGATGACGAGCGGTTGGGCCTTCTTCGACGCGGGCTACAACCTCAACGTGGGCAACAACGATGAGTACATGCTGAGCCTCATCGCCCCCGCGGTCACCGTGCAGACCGACTTCTCGTACGCCTATCGCTTCAGCTACGACGATGGTTTGACCTTCACGTATTGCGACACCGACGGCTCGGGCTCGAACCTCGGCGCCGCGTCGTTCAGCTCCGCCGCCCTCGGCGTGCTCACCGTCACTCCGTGACGCTGGCCGTCGTCGCGCGCTCGATGAGCGCCGCGAGATCTTCGATTTCGAACGGCTTTTCGATGTGAAAGTTGGGCGCCCTCTCCAAGAGGGCGCTCGCTCGATCCGTGAAGGCTCCCCCCGTCATCAAGATGACCCTCGACGTGAGCGCCGGGTTTTCCCGCTCGAGCCATGCGTAGAGGTCCATGCCAGAGACGTCCGGCATCATGAGGTCGCACACGATGGCGTCGAACGCGTTGTCCTTGCGGAGCACGTCCTGCGCTGCTTTTCCCGACTCCAACGCCACCACGTCGTAGGTGCGCTCGAGCAACGACGTCAGCACCGAGCGCAGCAGTTGCTCGTCGTCGACCAACATCACGCGCTTCTTCTCGGCCTTGGGGGGCAGGCTCTCGGCGACCCGTCGGCTTACCTCCGGTATCGGCCGAGCGCCGCTGTGCCCGGGCAACATCACCGTAAAGCGGCTGCCGCGGCCGGGCTCGCTGTCGACCATGATGCGCCCTTCGTGGGCGCGCACGATGCTGTGGCAAATCGAGAGGCCGAGCCCCGAGCCTCGCCCGGGCTCTTTGGTCGTGAAGAACGGATCGAACAGCCTTGTGACGCGCTCCTTCGGGATGCCGCCCCCGGTGTCGGCCACGCACACGTAGACGAAGGACGAATCGGACCACGAGCTGACGCGGATCTCGTTGTCGTCCGCGTGGCCCTCCTCGATCGCGTGGGCGGCGTTCACGAGCAGGTTGAGGAACACCTGCGCGAGGCGCCCCGAGTCCCCCAAGACCGGCGATACAGGGCCCAAATCCCGCACCAAACGAGCGCGAAAGCGGATCTGGTTGCCGGCCAGCTCGATGGCCGAGGTGACCGCCGCGTTGACATCGACGGGCGTACGCTCCTCCGGATCGGGCCGCGCAAAGCTCCTCAGGTCGCGCACGATACGCTGCACGCGACGGGCTCCATCGATCGAGTCGTGCAGGCACCCGAGCAGACGATCCAGCGTGTCTTCGTCGACTTTTCCGGCCTGTTTCTCCAGGTCGCGCGCGAGCCGCTCGAGGTTCAATAGGGCGTAGGCGAGGGGGTTATTGATCTCGTGCGCGACGCCCGCCGCCAACAGGCCGACGCTCGACAACCGGTCGGCCTGCGCCAACTGCTCCTGCAAACGACGCTGCTGTGTCACGTCGCGCGCCACCGCGATCACCGCGGGCGCACCCTCGAACATCGCGGGCACGCCCGTGACCTCGGCGTCAAAAGGGGTGCCGTCGACGCGCAAGAGGCGCTCTTCGCGCAGCGTCGACGGGACTTGATCGACGAGGGCCTGGCGCATGCGCCGCGCGACCTCCTCGCGTTCTTCGGGGTGCACCACGTCGAGCACTTTGCGGCCCACCAAGTCGGACGGCTCCGTAGTGCCGAACATGCGCAGGGCGGTCGCGTTCGCGTACACGAAACGGCCGTCTTGGTGGACCGCGATGCCGTCGGGGATCTGCTCGATCAGGGCCCGAAAATCGTGGTCCGAGTGCCCCAAGTGCAGGCGCTTTCGCCGCGCCAACGGGCGCACGATGGCGAGCACACGGCCGTCCCGCAGGCGCGACGCCGCGATCTCGACCTCCACCAAGGAGCCATCGGGGCGCTGTAGCTGTCGCTCGAAGACGGACGGATGTCGCTCCGGGATTTGCGCCAAATCGAAGGGCGTTCGACGCTGATCTTCCTCGGACACCAGGATCTCTGGGCTCTGGCCGAGGAGCGCCTCGCGCTCGCGGCTCAGGAGCGACGCGAAGGCGCCGTTGACCGCAGCAATGGTGCCGTCGGCGTTCACCACCAACACGCCGTCCGCGGCTTCCTCGAGGAGCGACCACGACGCGTCGTCCGGGGCGAGCTGCTGTCGGTCGGTGGGCGACATGGACACCTGCCGATAGCCGTGCGCCGCCCCTCGTTCAATCAACCTTCGGCTGCGTCGTAGAAATAGCTGAAGAGACGTTGACGAGCGTACGTTCGGGCCCTACCCGACGCCTCATGCCGACCCTTCTCTCCGCACCTGTCCTGATTCAAGCCGCTGGAAACAAGCCCAAGACCATCGCCGAGCACGTGGGTCGCGTCGCGAGCGGAACGAGCGCCGTCAGCATCGCTCACATGAAGAGCCCCGCGGGTTGGGTCGAGCCAGGTCAGCGCCCCGAGTTCGACGAGTACACGCTGGTGCTCGCGGGCATGTTGCGCGTGGAGCACGAAGCCGGGAGCATCGATGTTCGCCCCGGCCAGGCGATCATCACGAAGGGCGGCGAATGGGTGCGCTACAGCTCCCCCGAGGCCGCTGGCGCCGACTACATCGCCGTCTGTTTGCCGGCGTTTTCGCCGGACACCGTGCACCGCGACGGGGACCCGGGCGCGGCGGGCTAATCCATGCCATAAGCGCGCGCCATGATGCGAACGCATGTGATCTTTGCCCTCGCCCTCACGCTCGTTGCTTGCGAAAACGGCTCCCCCGAGCCGACCTCTGGAACCACCGCCACGTCCGCCTCTCCCGGCGTGAAGACCGAGACGGCTTCCAGCGCTGTCGCCAAGCCCAAGGCTCCCGAAAAGCCCGCCGCCATCCCGGCCCCCGAAGACGTCGCCCAGGCCCCTGCGGACGCCCAGAAGACGGCGTCCGGCCTGACCAGCAAGGTGCTTCAGGCCGGCACCGGCAGCGAGCACCCCGGCCCGCAAGACAGCGTCGAGGTCCACTACACGGGGTGGACCAAAGACGGAAAGATGTTCGACAGCTCGGTCCAACGCGGTGCCCCCGCCACGTTCCGCGTCGATCAGGTCATCAAGGGTTGGACCGAGGGGCTCCAGCTCATGGTGAAGGGCGAAAAGCGCCGTTTGTGGATCCCGGGCGCCCTCGCCTACGGTGATACACCGCGCATGGGCGCGCCCGCGGGCGACCTGACCTTCGATGTCGAGCTGCTCAACATCACCCCCGCGCCGAAGCCCCCCGAGGTGCCGGAAGACGTCAAAGCGCCGCCCAAGACCGCCAAAAAGACCGCCTCTGGCCTTGCCTACAAAGTCCTGAAGACGGGCACCGGCGCGGGCGACTCGCCGAAGGGCCAGAGCACCGTCATGGTCAATTACTCCGGCTGGACCACCGACGGAAAAATGTTCGACAGCTCGGTCACGCGCGGTAGACCCGCGAGCTTCCGTGTCGATCAAGTCATCAAGGGTTGGACCGAAGGTCTCCAGCTCATGAAGGTGGGAGACAGCTACCGATTCTGGATCCCGGCGGCCCTCGCCTACGGCGAGAAGCCCACGCGGCCCGGCGCCCCCGCGGGCATGCTGGTGTTCGACGTGGAGCTCGTGGCGATTCGCTAACCAAGATCCTGAAGTACCCATGCCAAGTAGCGGAAATCGAAGGCTTACCATCGTCGCCCTTTTGCTCGCCACCTTCATGGCGGCGATGGAGGCCACGGTCGTCGCGACGGCCATGCCCACCGTGGTAGCCGACCTCGGCGGGATTGCCCTGTACGGCTGGGTCGGCTCAGCCTACCTGTTGGCCTCGACGGTCACGGTTCCGCTGTTCGGAAAACTGGCAGACACCTACGGACGAAGGCCGATTTTGCTCGGTGGAATCGCGGTATTTCTCACGGGCTCCATCGCCTGCGGCATGGCCCAGTCGATAGGCATGCTGATTGTCGCTCGGGCTTTCCAGGGCATTGGCGCGGGTGGCATTCAGCCCATCTCGATGACCGTGATTGGCGACCTCTACCGCGTCGAAGAGCGGGGTCGCGTGCAAGGCCTGTTCGGCGCGGTGTGGGGCGTGTCGGGCGTCGTGGGCCCGCTGCTCGGCGGGCTCATCGTCAAGGTGCTGTCTTGGCATTGGGTGTTTTGGATCAACGTGCCTTTTGGCATCGCCTCGGTCTTCGTGTTGCTGTCCGCGTACCGCGAGCTGCCGCGGGAGAGTGGCCCTGTGTCCATCGATTGGTTGGGGGCCCTTCTGTTGACGTGCGGCTCGTTGACGCTGCTGTTCGGCGCGGGGGGCACCCAGACCGCCTGGATGCTCGGCGCGACCGTGCTGCTCTTCGGCCTGTTTGCCCTGGTGGAGCGGCGGGCCAAGGCCCCCATTGTGCCTTTTGCCATGATGGCGCAGCGGCACGTGCTGGTGGCGACCGTGGCGAGCGTGCTGTCGGGCGCCGCCATGATGGGCAGTCTCATCTACCTACCGCTCTACGTGCAAGGCGTGCTCGACGGCTCGCCCACCGAGGCGGGCAGCGTCATCACACCCATGCTCGTGGGCTGGCCTTTGACCTCGGCGTTGTCCGCGCGCTTCATCGTCAAGAGCGGCTTTCGCGCGCCGGTGTGGGCCGGAGGAGGCCTCATCGCCGTCGCCACGGCGGCGCTCTACGTGAGCCTGAGCTTCAGCCTCGGGCGCGTGCCCATCGGTGTCTGCATGTTTCTCTTTGGCTGCGGCATGGGCCTCATGACCTCCGCGTTGATCATCGCGCTGCAGGCCAGTGTGACCTCGCGCGAGCGCGGCGTGGTGACCGCCATCAACATGTTTGCGCGGTCCATCGGCGGAGCCCTTGGCGTGGGCGCGCTCGGCGCCTTGTTCGCGGCGCGGCTCGCCACGCACCTCGACCCCGCGCGGGTCGAAGCGCTGTTGTCTCCCACGCGCACGACCACGATCCACGACGATGCCGTGGCGAACGCCCTCGACGCCAGCATTTTGCCGGTGTTTCTCACGCTGGCCGTCGCCTCCGCGATCAACGCCACGGTGGTGCTCTTCTATCCAAAACACGTGGCCGAGGCCCCGGAGTCCACGCGCGCGGGCCGACCGAGCGCCGATGCGGAGCCCTCAACGGCCGTGTGAGGGCGCTTCCTCCGCCGTCGCGCGTCGACCGCGGCTGCGTCGGATCCCCCAGGTCAGGACCAGAATGGCAGTTACCGCCACCGCGGTCCCGATCCACACGGAGGCGGGCGCGTCGCGGAGCGCGTCGAACAGGCGCTCTCCGAAGTAGCTCAAGAGCAGGAGCGGCACCGCGTAGCCCACAGCGGAGCCCCAGAAGTGCGTCCAAAATCGCACCTTCGAGACGCCGAAGAAGGCGTGCAAAAGGGGCGGCATCCAAAATACGAAGCGCAGGATGGCGACGGTGGTAAAGGCGCGCTTTTCGAGGGCCGCGTTATAGACCTGGAAACGGGCGGGGATCCTCTTCGAGACCCAGTCGCGGGCGACAAAGCGCGCAAACGAGAAGCCGACCGAGCTCGCCGCGAGGGTGCCAATCATCGACAGCGCGAAGGCGACCGGCCAAGGCCAAATGAGCGGCGCCGCCACCACGAACACCGTCCCGGGGATGCCAAACGGCTGCAGGAACGTGTAGGCCCCGAGAAAAGCCACATACCCCCAGGGCCCCATTTCGATGAGCATGTCCTTGACGAGGGCCGGCTGCGAAAAGACCTCGAAGAGGCCCAACTCATATGCTGCGATAACCAGCCCAAGGGCGGCCAAGACGAGGGCGATGCGGGCTTTTTGCATGCGAGAGCAGGGGGCGTAAGAACGGCTGTTCGCGCGCCGAGCACGCCATTTCAGCTTCCAAGCTCGGTTCTGTCAAGGCCCGGGGGGCGCGACCGGCAGCGCGCCCCCGCGAAGAAGCAGGCAAAATGCCTGCGATATGTGGCATAGAGGGTCGCACGAATGACGATCTCGTTTGAGCCCATCGGCGTCGCCCACACGCCGTTTCGCCAAAAAATGGAGGCCCCGCGGCAGCCCGAGGCGGCCCGCGACGTGCCGGGGACGCTCGAGCTCTACCCGGGCCGGGGCTTCGAAGATGCCCTGTGCGATCTCAACGGTTGGGACCGCATCTGGGTGCTTTTCGTGTTCGATCGCGCAGGCGGCTACCGGCCCAAGGTGCTGCCACCGCGCAGCCCCGGCGTGCGCAGGGGGGTCTTCTCCACCCGCTCCCCCCACCGGCCGAACCCCATTGGCCTGAGCGTGCTGCGCCTCGTGTCGGTGGACGGACTGCGGGTGTCGGTGCTCGACGTGGACCTGTTGGATCAAACTCCCATTTTGGACATCAAGCCCTATGTGCCCTACACCGACGCGCACCCCGACGCGCGCACAGGCTGGCTCGCCGGGCAGCCCGTCGTCGAAGGACAGCGGCCCGACGACCCTCGGCCACGCTACGCCGTGGTGTTCACCGAGCGCGCGCGTGAACAACTGGCATTCTTGCTGGGCCACGGAACTGACCTGGAAAGCGCGGTCACCGAGGTTTTGGCGCTGGGCCCCCAGCCCCATGCCTACAGGCGTATTCGCAAGCAGCCGGACGGCAGCTACCGCCTCGCCCACAAGGCCTTTCGCCTGGCCTTCCATGTCGAGGGGACGGGCATCGTCGTCGACTCTGTAACGAGCGGCTATCGACCGAAGGAGCTCGCCGAGGGCGCCCGCGTCACGCCGTCGGACCTCGCCGTTCACCGGGTCTTCGTGGAGAGGTTTGGGGGGTAGGCCCGGAGCCGAAGGCGGTGTATCCTCCCGCCGTGGCCGTCCTCCCCAAGCTCGCCTCCCCCGCGCCGATCCCCGAAGAGCTGGCCTATGTGGTGCCCGTGGCGGTGCCCATGGTCGAGGCCGAGCGTACCGCGCGGGACGCCATCTTGGGCAGCGTCTTCCGTCCCGCTGACATCCGCCAGGCGATCCTCGACCCCATGGTGTTGGTGCATCTGCCTTTCTGGCGCATCGAGGTGGCCGCCGACGGCTTCCACCTCGGCCTTGCGTTCGTGGGCCGCGCCCCCGGCACGTCGCTGCCACTGCCCGTGCCCGTGGGCGGCGCGCGGCACCGCGACGCCGTCATGTTGGTGGTGGCGCGCACGCTCTTTCCCTACGAGCCCAGCATGCTGGCATCGTCGGGCTCCTGGGCAGGTACCCAGTTTGAAGGCGCCATGGGGGCTTTCCAGATTCGTCTGGAAGAAATGGTCCCGCGCGCGAAGCACCCCCTGACAGAGGGCGAGGTGATAGAGCCCGACATCGACCGAGCGCGCGCCGAAAAAGAGGCAAAAGACCGCATTTTAAGGGCGGTTCGTCCGATGTCTGCCATCTACGACAGCTACGAGCCGAAGGTAAAGAGCGTGGCCTTCTGCCATGTACCGCTCTACGTCATGCCCTATCACTACGACGGCACGGCAAGGCGGCGACCGGGCGAAGAGTACTACGTGGCCGTGTCGGGCCGCAGTGGCAAAATCGTCGGCGCGCGCCACCCCTCCGCGGTCAAGGCCACCTTCGCGAAGCTGCGGAAGCTAATCACACCGTAGCGGCATGTTTCGTGCTGCCCACCCCAGTCCGCGCTACGCGCGGCATCCCCGCCCAAACGCCGTGCTCGGGCGAAGCCCTCCGCGCGGCGAGGGCGGGGCACCTTCGGCGGAGATTGGAGAGGTCCGCGCACGCTGCGCGACCCCACCCTGCCCTCCCCACCTCGGTCGGTGGGGAGGGTGGTTGGGGGGTTCTGCACGCGCTGGCTCGGGGGATGGTTGGAGGTCATGGGCGTCTGGTTGCTCAAATCGCGTGGTGCGGTGCTTTCGAAACCGGTTCAGCCACTCGCCCACGCTACTCGCGTCCCACGGGTCTGGAAACGTGATGTCGGCGGGCGGTCTGGGGATGATTCCGCGTAGCATCGCATCCGCTTGGATGTAGGCTTCGGGGATGTCAAGGTGGTTGAGGCCCCCCCTGGCGGGCAGCGAGCCTGCCGTAGTGCCCTCTGAGACCCCGGGAGCAAATGACTGAGACAATGGCATCCGACCCGGCACCGAAACCGCCCGGAGTGAAGGGTTGTACCAACCCATTCTGACAAGGGACCCTTGCTGGGTGGCAACCTGCGATGTCCGAGTCAATAACGCTTCGCCGCTCTGGTCCTCGCCCGGAAGCGGTTTTCTTTATGTAGGGTCGAGCTATCCGAACTATAGGTGGTCTTACTCGGTCCCGCGGAGTCGCTCAAGAAGGCGTCCCACTACCTGGGCAACTCGCTGA
>CAYLJT010000205.1:0-11105 GCA_964383995.1 uncultured Polyangiaceae bacterium | reverse complement strand
TGTAGATGACCACGCGGTCGCCCTTCGTGTTGCCGTGCCTCAGCAGCGCGTCCGCGAGCAGCACGGTCTCTCGGTGCAGCTCGCTGTACGTCAGCGTGCGCGTCTGGCCCATTTCGCCTTCCCACACGATGGCCGCCTTGTTGCGGCGCGACGTCGTCAGGTGGCGATCGAGGCAGCTCTCGGTGATGTTGAGCGTGGCGCCCACGAACCACTTGGCGTGGGGCAGGGTCCACTCGACGGTCTTCGTCCAGGGCGTGTGAAACACCAAATCGGCCGTTTCACGGCGCCAAAACGTGTCGGGGTCATCGAGGCTCTCGCGATAGAGGGCCTTATAAGCCTCGGGTGAGCCGACGCGCGCCTTTTGCGAGAACGCCTCCGGTGGATCGAAGCGACGGGTCTCTTTGAGCAGGCTCGTGATGGGATCGTGGGACATGGCTCAGCCTCTTGCTCCAGAGGGGCGTGGGGAGGGCGCGACGTGAACGCGGGCGCGAGGATACCCCCCCGCCGGGGCCGCTTCTACCAGGCTCCGAAGCCCACGCGCAGGCCCCCGCCGAAGAAGCCCACGGGGTTGTTGTCGTAGGGCGATCCGGGGTCGATGCCCTTCGTGGATTGCACATTGCCGCCGATCGCTGCGCCCAACAGCACGCCGTCGAAGTCGAGCTCGATGCCGGCTTCCAGCGCGAAGTACGGATCGAGGCCCACGCAGCCGCTCTCGTCGGTGCACGAGCGCAAGAGCTTGTCGTCGCACTCGCCGTAGTCGCCGTTGATGCACGCGGTCAGCACGCTCTCGGTGAGCGAGAACGACAGGTCGCTTTGCACCGCGCCGCCGCCCAACGAGCCCACGAAACGCACGGTGTCGCCCGTCGTCATCAGGCGCAAATCGAGCCCCACGCGCAGTGATGTAATCGAATATTCGAGGTCGTCCGACTTGTTCGAGCGCAGCGTGGCGTTGCCGTACTCGAAGCCCAAATCGAAGGCGGCCATGTTGCTCACGCGGTAGCCCGCGCGCAGACCCACCGCGGCCCCCGTGTTTTGTTTCGGATCGGGGAAGCCCACAGGGTGCTGGCCGGGGCCCAGCAAGGAGCCCGTCGCGAGCGCGAAAATGCCTCGTTTTGGCTCCGCCGGAGGGGTCGGTGCCGGGGGCTTGCGCCCCGGTGTCATGGGTTGCGCGGCTTGGACGGTGACGCCGCCCTTGCCCGGTCCGACCTCGATCGTCTTGCCCGCGACGACGAGCACTTGCCGGCTCTCGGTGGCTCCGTCGGGCACGTACATCTGAATCACATGGGCGCCGGGCGGCAAAAGGCCCGCCCACGATCCGTAGCCCATGGGGCGTCCATCGACGGCGATCGCCGTCTCTGCGTTCGCCGCATCGACCCGCACGTACCCTTGATCGGGCACGAGGCTGAGCTCCACCACGACGTCGTTTTGACCGCTCGCGACGGTCACGGTCTGCGTGCCGTCGGCATAGCCCGGTGCGACCGCCGAGAGCTTGTGCGTGCCGGGACCGAGGGGAACAGGTGCGTCGGCGGCGAAGGGCGCGAGGGCCTCACCATCGACGAACAGCCTCGCTTCGCGCGGTGCAAGCTTCACCGTCACGTAGGCCAACAGCGCGCGCATCTCGGTCACCGCGCCCTCGGCGGCCGCGACGTCTCCTTCGTCCATCGAGGCGCGATGTTGTGCGAGCGCGAGCTCAAGCGACGCGATGGCCTTCGGATAGTTGAAGGATGCCTTGTGGCAGAGGGCGATGTTGACGAGCGGGCTGGCCTTCGGAACCGCGTCGTACGCGGCCTGAAACTCCACGATCGCGGCCCCGTAGTTGCGGTCCTGAAACAGCTTCACGCCGTTGCGCATGTGAAGCTTGTAGGACTCTTCGGGGCTCGAATCGCTCGCGGGCGCGGCTTCGGTTTGTGCGCGCGTCGTAGCTGGCGCGAGCACCAACGCCAGCATCGAGACAAGAGCGCAGGCCGTTTTTGAGCGCATGGGCAGCAAGTGGTCGCGAGGGTAGCACCCGAGCCGCGCCTTGGGCGCAGGCACGCGAGCCGTTAGCGGAAGCTCACCGAAAGGGCGAATCGATTGGTGAAGCCGCCGGGGCGAAGGCGCGGGAGGGTCGTCGAGCCGAAGTTGCGCGGCTCCTCTTCGTCCGCCTCGGGGGTGAGCACCATGTCTGCCTTGCCTGCGAAAATGTAGCCCGCGTCGGCCACGAAATAGACGCCCATGGCCCCGTTCGCGTCGGGCTTCGCGATCGTCAACGAGAGGCCCAAGGTCGCGTCGACGACCCACGTGAACGCGTCGCCGTCGAGGGGTCGATCGGAGCTGTCGTCCTTCAAGCCCGCGATGAGGTAGTCGAGGCCCGGAGCGACGCGCGCTCCCAGCGCAAAGCGCTCGCCGACGGCGTAGCGGCCGACCAGGCCAAGGGAGACGTGATGCACCGTGAGCGAGGCGTTTGCCCCGCGTGCGAGGGCGCTGTGCCCGCCAAACGTGTACTCGGCGCCGAAGCCGAACGACATCCTCCCGCTGTCGAAGGGAAGCAGCCCCGCGCTCGCGGAGAGGCCCGGCAAGACGTCGTTGGTCGCGTAAGGATCGAAGCCGCTGTCCTTCACGATCGTCATCCGAATCCCACCGTCGACCGTAAGGCGAGGCCGACCGGGGTTGTCCGACGGGGCGAGCACGGGCGCGAGATCGGCCGAAAAGGCGGGCGGGGGCGCGACCTCGCTGCTGTCCGTGGTGGGCTCCGAGGAAGGCGCGCTCGGCGCGGCTTCCGCCGGTCTGGACGCAATAGTTTGAGGTGCAACCGAATCGGCGGGCGTGGTTGCGATCTCTGCCGTGGGCGGCGGGGGCACCTCGGTGGGCTGCGCCGCGCTCGCGGGCGGGAGCTGCGCCGGCTCGTCGGCGAAGGCCGCCGTGGGGAGCGCGACGACCGAGACCAACGCGGAGGAGCCCGCCAAAAATCGAAGGGAAAACGCAGCGAAGGAAGTCAAGCGTAGGGGGATCATTCGAGCTCTCCGAGCAACACGGCCGCGTGCTCGCGGGCCGTCGTGAGGGACGGGCTCTTGGCGTCGAGCACGGTAATGCCCACGCCGCCGAGCTTGTGGATCGCGAGCAGCGCGCGACCGCCATCGTTGCGAGCGATGTCGAACGCGGCGTGAATCGGCTGGCTCAACAGCACGTTTTGCGGATGCAAAGAGCCGAGATCGAGGGCCGCGAGCTGGTAAGCGTCGGGCGCGAGCAGCCACGCGCGCTCGCCGTCGAGGGCGGGCGTGATGGTCGTGCCGAAGGCCGATGAAGAGAGCGGCGAGGCCGTGCGATCGAGCAGATTGAGCACCACGAAGCTTCGACCGTCGGGGCTGGTCAGGAGCTTCAAGTGGTTGTTCGGAGCGGGCACGTCCTGCACTTGGCCCACGGGCGTGGAGAGCTCCAAGCGGTCGACGGCCTTGTACGGTTTGCCCACCGTCGAGCCCAGCGCGACCAGCGCCACGGCGGGGCTCTGGCTCGACCAAAGCAGCGCGTTGTCGCTGTTGTCACCGCTCGGACCGATGATGTCGGTCACCAGCGAGATGCGATCGAAGTAGGCACCGAGGGCGATTTCGGTGGCGATGCCGGTCGCCGGATCGACCAGCGAAAGCGCCTGTTTCGAAGGCACGAGCGCCGCGAGGCGCAGGCCGCCGTCGGTCTGCACGAAGGCGATGTCCGAGGGAACGCCGCCCACGTAGACGATGTTCGGGACCACGCGGAAGCTCTGCGGGGTGGTGGCCTCTTCGGCCAAAGGCACGGGCAAGAGGTCCACCAGCACCACGTTCGAATCGCCCTGAATTCGCACGGCGATCCGCGCATCGTCGGGGTTGTCGGGGGCCCCCGCGGTGACCGCTACGCCCCCGGGAACGAGCGCATCGGGCCCGCCCGTAAGGGGCACCGTGACCTCGGGCACCGACAGATCGGTGAGGTCGACGAGGGCGATGTCACGGTCCGTCTGCACGATCAGCAGACGCTTCTCCGCAGTCGGCAAATCAAGCGTTTTTGTGAAGGTGAGCGCCTGCGGTCGTCCGCCGAAGCTGCGCAGCGTGAGGGGGAACGGGTTGTCGATCGCAGGTCCCTTGCCGAGGTCCACGAACACCAGCTCGTTCGGGTTCTGCACGAAGGACGTGTCGTCCGCAGACGGATAAATCACGGCGAAACGGCCTTCGGGATCGACCGCCAAGCCGGAGAGCGGATCGCTCAAGTCGAAATGTTGGAGCAACGCCGGTCGGCTAGAGCCATCGAAGACCGAGAGCCCGGGCCCCTGATCGTCGGAGCTTCGGCGTGGCACGTCGCCCCGCGTCAGCACGAGCAAGCGATCCCCCGGCAGGGTCGCCTTCGCGTCCGCGAAGCCGCGCCCGATGCCGAAGGAGAGAGGCACGAGGTTCAAGTCGCGATCGGCTGTCGTGATGAGCACGCGCTCAGCGACCGGATCGAGGAGGGCCACGCTGCCCGACAAACCCACCACCGGCACATCGCCTTGCACGTAGGCGTCCCACACCTCGTCCCGCTCGCAGCCAGCGAGGAGCACAAGCGAAAGTGCCGCAAAATATAGGCCTTTTGTACGCATGACGCTCACTCCTTGCTCCCCGTGACAACCTGCGAAGCCAGCTCGAAGCCCGTCAGCGTTCGCGCCTCGCCCGTCTCGAAATCGATGAACGTGATGCGTCCATCGGGGTGTTCTTGCGCCACGAAACCGCGGTTGGCGCCCGCGACGATCCCCGCGGAGACAGGCATGCTCGCGAGGTCGTAGTGGTCCACCTTGAGGGACGGGAACGAGCCCACCACGAGCTCGTAGTGGTGATAAACAGCCTCCCCTGCCGCGACGAGGACCTTGTCTCCGAAGGGCGAGGTGGCAACCGAAATGATCGGCGCGTCGAGCCCTGCGATCTTTGCGGGCAGGGTCATGCCGACGGGCACCAGGCTGAGCGCCGCCGGATACTTCGTCCCCCCTTCGACCTCGAACGCGTTGTGCAGCACGAGCGCGAAGCTCGCGTCCGGCGTGGGAAACACCGACTGAATCGGTGCCCTTAGCAGGATGAAGCGCGGATCGATCACCGCGTCGTCCGTGCCGAACACGGTGAGCACGGGGCTCGGAACGGCGTTTGTGTAGAGCAGCGCCGTCGTGCTCTCGGAGGCCAGTACGGTGGAGCCGACCGTGGCCTCGGTGACCAAAAACGACGTCAAATTGGCGGGATCATCGAAGATCCCGGGGATCGGCAAGAGGGCCACTTCGCCCGTGCCGCGCGCCACCGCCACGGCCACCGAGCTATCGGGCGCGAGGTCGAGGTCGGTGACCGCGCTTGTCAGCGTGACGTCGACGCGCGCGCCATCGGACAGCGAAAACACCGAGATATCGGCCTCGCCTTCGCGGCGAACCAGGGCGAACGCGCCGTCCTTCGTGATGGAGACGTCGCGCGTCGTGGTGTCGTCGAGGGGGTCGTCGGAGAGCGCGACGTTCTTCTTCACGAGCGGCGAAGGCCCATCGAGGTCCATCACGGTGATGCCGTCCTGCGTGACGGCGTAGGCGTTCTTTCCCGCCTCATCGAAGGCGATGGCGACCGGTCGGTAGCCCACGGTCAGCGCCGTCGCGGTGTCCTTCGACAGGTCGATCACGGTCACGTCTTGGTAGCCGTCGATGGGGTCGGGGCTCTCCACGCGACGCGCATCCGTCCACGCGATCGCGAACCGCCCAGCCTCGGCTATCGCCCAGCCATTTCCCCCCGAAGGCACGGGAATCTGCTTCGTCGAAAGCTCGCCGTCGTGGCTCCTCAGCACCGTCGCATCGAGGGACAGCACGTTGAGCACGATGGCCACGTCGTCGACCGCGTCGGGTACCGCGGCCAGGTAGGTCGGCGCGTTGCCCGCATCGACGACGCGCGTCTCCAAGGTCCGCGCATCCACGTAGGCCACGCGCCCGCTGGTCGGATTCGCGATCCACACGTAGGAGCCCGTGGCGACGGGGGCACCGTAGTTCCCCTCCAGCTCCTCTTCGGGCGGCGTCCCCCCGGAGCCACCCGCGCCGCTCGTGCTCCCCGTGCCGCCCCCGTTTCCATCGGGGGGAAGCTCGTAGAGGCCTGTGTCCTCCGAGCTTGCGCCGCACGCTGCGTTCAATTGAAGACCTAAGAACAAGGCCGGTAGGCCCGCGAAGAGCATCTTGCTTCGCATGGGGTTTCTCTCCCGAGGCGTGTTTCGCGGCTTCATCACCGCGGTCACGACGCCCTCATGCCTCAGCACAGCTCGTGCCGCAGCGCGCAACCCTTGCTGCAGCGCGCCAGATGCCACTCGCAACGGAGAAATTTCGTCCCAGCGCAGGCGCCGCGCGACGGAGCCCCCTGGCGATCAAGTCATCCCGAGCAGGATTTCGACGACAGCCCTCGCGGTAGGCGCTCGAAACTCGAGGCGCTACCATAGGCAAAAGGGCCCTTCGACCGCGCCTTCTTGAACAATTTCCCCTTGCTTCTCCGAGGAAAACCGATGCCGGCCACCCGCTTCTTCTTCTGTGCCCTTGCTGTTTCAGCCTTTTGTGCCCTGTTCTCAGGCTGCGGCGAAGACTTTCAAACCCTGGAGGGGACCGGCGGCGGTTCCACCAGCGCAAGCTCGACGAGCGACGCGAGCAGCGCCACCTCATCCACCACGACTTCCACGTCGTCCTCGGCCGCTACGTCCACGACCACGTCGACGGCGACGACCAGCGCGACCACCACCACGACCACGGGCGTCGGTGGCAGTGGCGGCGAAGGGCAAGGTGGCAGTGGCGGCGAAGGGCCCTGTGTTCCGAAGGCGACTGGCATCGACGCCATTGGCCAAAGCTGTCTGACCGACAGCGACTGCCCCGCGGGCTACACGTGTTGGACGTTCAATGGCTTTGTGGTTCAGCAGGTGTGCACCATCTTGTGCGAGCACGACTGTGAGTGTCCCCCGAGCACGGCATGCGTCATGAACTCCGACAAAGCGGCCAGTTGGATGGAGTGCTCGCCCTAGTGCCGCGCTAGCCAGCGAAGTTCAGTCGATTCCACCCGCCGCATTTTTCGCCCAAGATCGTTCGCTGTCGCGAGTCGTCCCAGGTGACCACCCATGAAAAACGCGCGCACGTTGCCCCTCTTCCTGGTCCTCCTCTCCCTCGGCATCAGTTGCGCCACCACCGGAGGGCCTCCCGTCGAGGCGGCCAAACCGTCGCCGCCGCCCGCGAAGCCGGTTCAACAGGTGGCCGCCCAAACCCCCGCGGCTCCGCCTCCGACGCCCGAAAGGCCACCGCCGCCTCGTATCGCGACACCCCTCCCCGGCGAGCCCTCCACCGCCCTCCAAGAAGCTCGCCTCGAAGCGTCGAGCTGCGACAACTACCAAGAGGTCGCCCGAAAGCAGGCGCTGGAGCGGGTGCGCCAGATGCGCGTGGAGGTGGATGCGTCGCTGCAAAGTTGGGTCGACTCCCAACCTGGCTGTTGGGAAGAGTATCGCTACCAAGAAGAGCAGAACCGTTACTATCGTAGTTATGCGCCCTCCAAGGCGGGCGCGACGGCCGACATGGGGGGTGTCAGCGTGGCCGGGGGCTCGATTTCCCCGCCACGCGCCCTGCCCACCTCGAAGCCCGCGTCGGCGGCGCCGCCCAAGCCGAAAGAATCGGGGGGTAGCGCCGCGCCGCGCAAGGCCGAAAGCGCCTCCGGCACCAACAACCAGGTGGTGGGCGTCGACGAGGCAGACATCGTCAAGACCGACGGCAGGTATGTCTACCTCGCGATGAACGGCGCGCTCCGCATCATCGAGGCCATGGATCCGCACGTCGTCTCGGTCACCAAGATCTCCGGAAGTGTCCGAGACATGTTCGTCCAGGGAGATCGGGCGGTCGTGTTCGTGGCGAGCGGCGGCCCCGACAACCGCTGCACCTACGGCTACGACTGCATGTTCGCGGGGGACGGCACCGCGACGCGCATCGCCGTCCTTGACATCGCCGACCGCTCCGCGCCGAAGATCGTGCGCACCATCGATCTATCCGGATCGCTCATGGCATCGCGACGCGTGGGCAACACGGTCCACACCGTCGTCGCCGACGCCGACGCCCCGGGCGCGCTTTACTCCGTGTGGCCCGACGACATCGAGACCTGCGGCTACAAGGAGGCCTATGTTCGCCAGCGCTTCGCCCAGCTCAAGAAGGACAACGAGCGCAAGATCCTGGCCCAGACCTGGTTTCCTTCCATCCGCGAGAACGGCGTCGAAAAGCCCCTGTGCAATGCGCTCTTGCGCACGGCGATTCCAGACGGTCAGGCCTTCACGAGCGTGATCTCGTTCGATCTTACCAAGGACTCTGTGCCCGCCACGACGGCCACGCTCCAGAGCCGCCCCGGCGCAGTGTTCGCGTCGGCCGACACGCTCTACTTCTCCGTCACGCACCAGAAGCGCTCCGGGGGCAACCGTTGGTATTCGTTCTACCCGACCGTCGACGAGGTCAGTGAGATTCACGCTTTCCGCATTGGTCAGAACCCTGCCGATACGCGCTACATGGGGAGCGGCGTCGTGCCTGGACACGTGCTCAATCAATTTGCGATGGACGAGTGGTATGGTTACCTGCGGATCGCCACCACCCGTGGCAAGGTCCCCGACCCTCGCGTAGAGAGCGTGGTGTCCGTGCTCGCCCCCTCCGAGAGCGGCAACCTCGTGCGGGTAGGCGCCATCGAGGGCATTGCGCCCGGGGAAGACATCCGCTCCGTTCGTTTCGACGGCGACCGCGGGTACATCGTGACCTTCAAGAAGACCGATCCCTTGTTCGTGCTCGACCTGTATCAACCCGACAAACCTGCCATCTTGGGCGAGCTGAAGATCCCCGGCTTCTCCACGTACATGCACCGCATCGACCCGGACCACCTTTTGTCGATTGGCTTTGACGCCAACGACCACGGCGACTTCGCCTACTTCGACGGCGTGATCCTGCAGCTCTTCGACGTCAAAGACCCCACGGATCCCAGGCTCTTGCACAAGGAGAAGATCGGCACACGCGGCTCCAGCTCGGAGGCGGCGACCAACCATTTGGCCTTCAACTATTTTGCCGATCGCGGCATGTTGGCCATTCCCATGACCATCTGCGAGGGCGGTGGCGATGGCACCTATGGCTCCGAGCTGACCTTCAGCGGCTTGCTCGTCTACGACGTGAGCCTGGAAAAGGGCTTCACGCGGCTCGGCGGCGTCGATCACGGGACGCGCGGCGCGAACTGCAGCGTGTGGTGGTCGCGGGCCCAATCACAGGTCAAAAGAAGCGTTTTTCTCGACGACCTCGTGTACTCGATAGCTCAAGATCGGCTGAAGGTGCAGAAGCTGGGTAGCTTTGGCACCGATGTCGCGGACATCGCGCTCATGCCCTGACGCGCTACGCCTGAAATTCCCACTTCACGAGGGAGCCAATGCGCTAGGCTCGTGTCGTCCATGGCCAGGCTCCTGCGACAATTCATCGAGCACCCGCGCGAATGCTCTTACCTCCCCGATCAAAGCGCGTCGCTCGAGTCGCTCATCATGGTCGACGTGAGCCAGGCCGAGCTGGAGGCCCGGCTCGTTCGGGGCTACCGCCGCTTTGGCGCGGACTATTTTCGACCAGCGTGCCTGTCTTGCAGCCAGTGCTTGCCGACGCGCGTCCCGGTCGCGTCGTTCCGGCCTTCGAAGAGCCAGCGGCGCGCTCGCAAGGCCTGCGCGGGCCTGTTTGCCACGGTCGGCCCGCCGCGCGTGGACCGCAAGAGGCTCGCGCTCTACCATCTCTGGCACGGATCCCGTGAGGTCGCGCGTGGGTGGAAGCCCATGGAGCTCGACGAGAGGGCCTACTACCTTACCTTCGCCATGCCCCATGTGGCGGCCCGCGAGATTGCCTATTACGACGGGCACCCCAAAGAAGGTCGCTTGGTGGGCGTCGCCATTTGCGACGAGACCCCCGGCGCCTGGAGCGCCATCTACTTCTTTTACCACCCCGACTGGGCCGAGCGCTCGATCGGCACGGCCAACGTGCTTATTCAGATCGAGGTCGCGCGTCAGCGCAAGATCCCCTACGTTTACCTGGGTTACACCGTGCTCGGCTGCCCCTCGATGCGCTACAAACAGCGCTTTTTGCCGCAAGAACGGCTGGTCGGCTGGCCTGCCATGGACGAGGAGCCGACCTGGGTGTCAGTCGAAGAGGCCGAATTGCCCTAAGGCATGTTCGACGCCCTTGGCGTCGCTGGCGAGGGCCAAACGCCCTGCGTCGCGCGCGGTGCTGAGCTCGTCGTTGAGCAGCCCGGCGTCGCCGAGGAACCAAATGGCCCGCATGCCGGCGCGGAGCGCACCGACCACGTCGGCGGCCACCGAGTCGCCGATGTGCACCACCTCGTCCATGCCGACGCCGAGGTGCGCGCGCGTCCACTCGAAGATTCGCACGTCGGGTTTTTCCAGGCCAATCTTCCCCGAGTCGGCGATCGCCAGGAAGAGGTCGCGCCAGCCGAGCTCCTCGGCCAGCTCGGCCAGCTTCCCCTCCGAGTTCGAGAGCACGGCGAGGGGAATTTGCCTGGCTTTCAGGCGCCTTACGAGGTCGATCATCCCCGGAATCGGCCTGCGCCACAGGTTCTTCTTGGGTTGTTCGTCCCAGAGAAAATCGGTCAGGTCGGCCAAGCGCGCCTCGTTCACCCGCGCCTCGCGCAGCAGCGTCGTCATCAAGAGCTTCCACGGGTGACCCGTGCCGCCGCGCTTCACGGCGTCGTTGTAGGCCGCCCACGCCGCAGGCACGGCCGCTTGCAGCGTCGCCTCGTCGGTGGCCTCGCCGCGCTCTTCGAGCCTCTTTGCCAGGAGGGCCGTGTCGAGCTCGGCGAGGGTCTGCCCAAAATCGAAGGTGACGGCGCGGGCAGGTCGGATCACGCAGACCCTCCGCGCTCTTCGTACATGGCCTCGATTTCGGCGCTGAAGTTCTTGGCGACGACGCGCCGCTTGATCTTGAGCGTGGGGGTCAGCTCGCCGTCTTCGATGCTGAAGGCGCGAGGGATGATGGTGAACTTCTTGACCGTCTCTACCTGCGCGAGCTGGCTGTTCACCTCGTCGACGTGCTTCTGAATTTCGGCCCGTACTTCGGGCAGCTCGTGCGGCTTTTG
>CAYLJT010000204.1:0-11108 GCA_964383995.1 uncultured Polyangiaceae bacterium | reverse complement strand
GTACCGAGGTGGCGACGCTCGACGCGTGGCTCGATCGGGTGCTGGGCGCCAAGACGTCGGCGGACATTTTCTCTTGATTGGGGCGGGCCCTCGATATGCCCGCCAAGGCTGTCGTGGCAGGTCCAAGACCGAATACGGCTGGCAGTTTGGCTTGGCCTTCCACGCCACGTCGCACCGCCGTCGCCGGGTTACCTCAGTGCGGGTGATGCACCGTCTGGAGGGGCCACGCCTATTCGCGCTACTGAGAGAGGCGGCGGTTAGCGGTGTCGAGCAAGCCAACCCCGAACCGCCAAAACGGCCCCGCGGCTCGGCTGTGGGGGCATCCCACCACCAGAAGTGATCACAATGCGCGGTCGGTCGTCGACGTAGCTCGCTTCGGCTTCTTCCACGAAGTAGGTGCGTAGCTCTTCTGGGAGACTGTCGATGATCGAGCCAACGTTCTCGGCCGTAATGAACTGCATGAGGAGGGCCGGAACCTCTCCCCATGGGATGAAGCCCTGGTAGAAAACGTCGACCACTTCCCGCGCGTTTTTCGGAGCCGTGTAGTCCATGTTCTATTCCAGACCGAAGAAACGCCGCACAACATGGACGTCGTGGGCCTCGGCTGTTTGATGGAGCGTTCCTTGGGGTTCGTTAAGTGCCGGCCGGAGCTGTTGAGGTGTAAGGCGGCGACCGTTTGCATCGAACAGTTCGGAAAGGGCTCGGGTCTCGTAGACCTCGTGGGCGAACGTGCCAACGATCTCCTGATCGCTGAGCAGCACGGTTGGGTTGATCCTGATGACGAACTTGCCGTTGACCGTCTGCATACTGGGGTCGGAGACAACGACCCGGGAGGCGGGCCCGCCAGTGGATCCATCCACATCGTCACTTGCATACGCGCCCATGCGCACGGCAACTGTTGCCCGAAGCGCGGGTGGGAGCTGACCCACGCGATCGATAAAGCTTTCAAGCTGCTTTTGCGCATCCGGTTCCAGGCGCCCACGGACAGCCGCGGCGCGCTCGCCCGGCGGCAAGTGCGACACCGTCGCGCTGAGCTTGCGTGCCTCTTCCAGGGCGTCGTGCGGAATGGCATCGTGGACGTCGGACAGATCGAACAGCGGACTGTCGCCCGGCGCCACGGGCGCTGGCGAGGCCGGTGGTCAGCTCGTAGCTAGAACGTCGCGGCTCGGTGCAACCGCACACATGAGGCATGCTGAAGTCCCGCACGGCCGCATAGAGCCGCACGTACGCGCTGGGGGCGCCCGTGGCGATAAGCGGTACCCGCAAGCGCACGAAGTCCAGACTGCGTGCGCCCGTGAGGCGATCACTTCTTCCGCAAAGCGAATCAGCGAATCATGCCCCGTTCTCCCGATGGGCCCGGCAATGCCAGTCTCCGTTGTCGCGGTTGTCAACCGCTTTGGGGAAACGCCAAGCGCATTCGCGACGGTGGCTCAAGCCTCGGGGAAGCGCCGATCGCGCCTGCAGCGGCGGCGCAGGCCATTGTCGCCCGCCGAGCGGTTTCCTGGTGGCCGCGTAGGGCTTAGGGGAGTCCGCATGAACAACTGCCCATCAAGTTGCGCGTTCATGCTCATTACGTCATGATGTATGAAATTGGGCAGGAAGCTCCCAAACCCACACGAGATCGACATCGCCTGTGGATGAAACCTCGAACTCGTAATTACCGCCGGGCGCCATCAATATGTCGTTCTCCTGAAGGTCGAACGCCTCGTCGAAGCGGTATCTACAGAGTCCACTGATGACGTAACAAGTGCCCGCGCGCATTGTCCCTCCAAAAGTCGTTCCCGCAGGGTACTTTTCGCGAGTTACACGAAAATGACCTGGCGGCTGATGTCGCTGGCGGATGGCAGCCTCCGAGATCGAGCCCAGCTGGCCGACATCCCATCTCTCTCTATTCATACGGATTGCTCCCAAAGGTGGGCAACGTCTGAACTGAAGGTTCGACGCCGCGTCAGCCTTTTTCTCGTGATCGCTGAAACTCGATGAACCGCTCGAGGCTCTCAACGACCAACGCAGTCGGGAGGTCAAGCGTTTGTTCTTCGACGTACTCGCACTCGATCCGGGATGAATCCCTCCCAACAAAGATCGTGAACGAGTTCCCCGTACCTTCTGCGGATGGCTCGGTCCCGGTCACAACGGCATTAATCACATCCAACCACCGCTGTCCTACCGTTGCGGTGGCTACGTCGGAGGTCAACCAGTAGCCGAGCACCTCGTAGGGGGTCGCGACCTTGAACGCATTTCGCCCAAGGCCGTTCCGGTCGAGTTCGATCTGAAGCACCATGTCCCTCCTACGGCAACGGGTACGCCCTCATGATTACACCATCGCGATAGGAACCAGGGGTGGGTCGGAATTGATCACGACACGTCGGCGCTTGCGGTTGAGTCGACTGCAAAATGGTGGCGATTTGGGGGGCGGAAGGAGTATGGGGATACAACCGAGCTGCTTATCGCAGCCGATGGCGGTGGCAGCGACGACTACCGCCTCAGGAAGCCCAGTGGGTTCGTTCGGGCAGGTCTCCTTCGTGCCAATGCTTCTTGAGCTTGAAGGCGACTCGCGAGAAAAGCAAGCCCTCTCCGTCATCCGGCGCCGCCCGCACCAGGATAACTTCGCCGGTAGTCCGATCGACCCGAACGAGGCCATGGGCGTTTCCGCGGGTGTTGTACGTGTACTCGGCAGACGACGCGTCCAGCGAGACCCTTCGGACCATGATTTGCAAACCTAGGCTCATGGCTCCCTCTTCCAGACGTAGCCCGCCTTTAACACAGCCTCAAGGGCTTCGCGATAGGTGCTGCCGAACGCCCGCGCATAGTTGGCTTCGTAGATTTCGTGGCGCAGCAGCATCAGGTCGTTGTCATTGTTACCGCCCACCGCCTGTCCACCATCCAGAAGACCGACCCGATCCTGGTCATCGATCGAGGTGAGATCGTGGAGCGTGGCAAGGGTATGCCGCCAACCTTCAGCTATTACAACGCTGGCATGTCACCGAGCGAGCACTCAATATCTACAGCCGCGCGCGCCTTCGGTCCGAACAGCCACGGCCTTGCCGAATCCTCCCGTGCCATGACCCCGCGTCCTGACACCCTGTAGAACAGCACGTCATCGTCGCGACACAGGACGAAATCCCCTTGATCTACCCGCACTACCTCCATCAATCCGGCGACCACGCGGGCCACAGTGGCATCATGATCGTGGTGGTTTTCTGGGAAGAAGGCAAGCACTACGCGCGGCCGAATCGCAAGGGCACCGAGATACGGGTATTGCGGACGCTGCGTGGAGAGAGGATACCCGTGTGCGGAACCAGCGAAGAGCTCCGTCCGAGCCGCGTAGTACGTGTCACCCGCAGATGCAACATCGATATCGATGCCCCCGATCATCGGGACGCCGCTGCCGTGAACCGCTCGCAGCAACACGGCATCCGGCGGAACCGAGGTATCCATTGAGAATAGGTATGATACCGACATCCGTCCTCCGACTAGGGGAAGATCCAAGATACACGACGGCCTAGTACCGCGTAAACCCAGCGTAGTTTAGAGGTCACTGCGTCCCCCAACTCATGCAGCATATCGGGCCCCTGCCGCGCTGTCGCCTTCGTCGAATCGGGGTTCACAACGATAGTTCCTCCTTGGCGCTCGGCCTTGGTCGCTTGGGAGTGACCGCGGGAATGGAATGGTCGCCGACACCTGAGGTCGAGCGCGGGCTGCGCGCGGACCCGGCTGGCGACGAGCTCCTGCATCAGGGGTCGCGGCAGGTCCGAAGGTATCCGTCCCGGGCGAACTGGTTGTGTCCGAAACGATCTAACACATGCACTCACCCCGCATTTCCACCTTGCCTACCCATCCACCCATGTACCGAAATCGAACCCTGTCTGTCTTTGGCATGGACAGCTTGGGGGGTGACGGCAGCTTCGGCCTGCGCGACGTCGCACTACGCATCGTCCCCCGAGATCAAGGCCACCAGGTCTTCCATGCCGAGCTGCCCGGCGAGCTCACCGCCTTCCAGGAGATCGCTCGCGAGCCGCTCTTTCGCTCCGTGGAGCGCGATGATCTTCTCTTCGATGGTGTCCTTGGTAACCAGGCGGTAGACCGTAACCGGGCGTGTCTGACCTATACGGTGGGCGCGGTCCGTCGCCTGGGTCTCCACGGCGGGGTTCCACCAGGGGTCGAGGTGGATGACGTAGTCGGCGGCGGTCAGGTTGAGGCCGAAACCGCCTGCCTTCAGGCTGATCAGGAACAGGGTGGCGTGGCCGCTCTGAAAGGCGTCGACGCGCCGCCCTCGCTGGGCCTTGGGCACGGCGCCGTCCAGGTACTCGTAGCTGACCGCGCGCTCGTCGAGCCTGTCTCGGACAAGGCTCAGAAAATCGACGTATTGGCTGAACACCAGCGCGCGGTGCCCGTTTTCACGGAGCTCGTCGACGAGATCGAGGAACACCTGAATCTTGGCCGACTCTTCGTTGGCGTCGGGGAAGACCAGCCTTGGATGACAGCAGAAGCGACGAAGGCGCGTCAGCTCCGCGAGCACCTCCAGCTTGTTGTTCTTCTTGCCATGGGGAGTGAACAATTTGTCGTGGATTCGGCGGCGCAACAGGGCGTAGCGCAGGGCGTCGTCGGCGGACAGGCGGACCTCGTGGGTGACCTCGGTGACCGGGGGTAGCTCTGGCAAGACGTCGTGCTTCAGCCGGCGCAGGATGTAGGGTCTTACCATCTGACGCAGCTCGCCGGCGGGCAGCGGATCGGCGCTGCGCTCGCCGGGACGCACGAAGCGCCGCATGAAGTCGTCCGAGGCTCCGAGCAGCCCGGGGTTGAGAAAATGGAAGATGCTCCAGAGGTCGCCCAGGTGGTTCTCGACGGGCGTGCCGGTGGCGGCGATGCGCTGCTCCGCGCGCAGACGAAACGCGGCGCGCGCCCGCAGGGTGTCGGGGTTCTTGATGAGCTGCGCTTCGTCGAGCACCGCTGTGCGCCAGGGGACGGCCGTCAGGCGCTGCGCGTCCTGTTGGAGCAGCGCGTAGCTCACGATCACGACCTTGCCAACCCTGTCTTCGGCCAGCGCGTCGAGGACCTCCTCGCGCTCCGGCCCGAAGTATTCGCAGGGCCGCAGGGAAGGCGCAAAACGCTGGATTTCTCGCAACCAATTGCTGCACACCGAGGTCGGTGCCACGACCAGGGCTGGGCCCTCCGTGCGCGTCAGCAAGAGCGCGATGATCTGGAGCGTCTTGCCGAGCCCCATGTCGTCGGACAGGCAGGCGCCCAGGCCGAGCTCGGTCAGGCGGCGCAACCAACGGAAGCCCTCCACCTGGTAAGGACGGAGGACGGCGTGGAGCCCCGCGGGGAGCTCGTGCTCGGCGCGGCTCGCGCGCTCGACGCGCTCGATCCAGCCGCGCACCTCGTCGTCGACCTGGAGACCCGCCTCCTGCGAGGTCAGCTCACGGAGCGCGCCGACGGCGCCAGGGTGGAAGCGGAGAGCCGCCCCGCTTCGACCCGCCAAGGGACCCGAACGGAGCGCGGCCATCACCCGTCGCATGCGCTCTTCGACCTCCAGGTAAGCACCGTCGGGCAGTCGCAAAAAGCGCCCCTTTGCCAGAGCCGGGGCGCGGGCAAGATCGTTCAGGGCCACCTCCGTGACGTCGTCGATCGACACGCCGCCCGTGGCAAGGTACCAGCCCTTGACGACCCGCAGCCGGCCTCGCAGGCTCATCTTACCCACCGAACCGCTGAGCCGCATGGGCCGCGATTCCGGCCATTCCAGGGCGCACTCGCTGCCCGCGTCGCGCAGCTCGGCGAGCAGGGTCAGGACGGCCTCTTCGCCCAGGATCCATGTCTCCGCGTCTTCCCTGGGCGCGTCGTCGTCCGCCTCGGGCTGGAGGGTAGGACAGTGGGCGATCAGGGCGTCTACACGCGCTCTTTCCAGGGCAAAATCGCGCTCGCAGCGCAGGAGCTGACCGTTCTCTTGAAGGGTGACGCTGGGCCGGCCTTGCCCCGCGAAGAAGAACCGCCCTCGGCCCCGAAACGGGCGCACGCCGAGGGCCACCGCCCACGCGCCCGAAGCGGGAGAAATGCGCAGACAGGGCGTGGCGTCGGCGTCCACCCGCCGCTCCGCGCCAAGCTCCGGGCTGCGCACCTCGATGGTCTGCGCGAGCTTGGCAAGCACCCGCAGCAGCTGGGGCTCTTGGGCCTTGGGAATGCGCGCCCCCCGTGGCAAGATCGTCATCACCCGCTGCATGGCCTCGGTCACCCGGTAGACGGTAAGACGCGTCTCGCTCTCGACGGCGACGTTGATCCCGAGGTCGGCGCCTTCTGGGTGAACGCGCAGACGGATGTGACCCGCATCGTCCTCGGTCTCCACGCGGCACACGCCTCGCACCACCTCGACGGCGGCCTGACCCCGCGCGCCGTTGAAGACCCGGGGATGACCTACCAGCGCCTCGTAGGCTTCCTGTGTCAGCGAGCGCTCGCCGTCCCGTCGCTCGACGCTGCAGCGGAGGACGGCGCGGTCTTCTTCTGGCAAGCTGTCGCGGACCGCGTAGAGCTCGCTGAGCGACACACGCCGTTGGGCGAAGCCGCCCCCCGGCGCGCCAAGCTCCTGCAGGGCAGGGCGGCCGAAGCGACCGTCGACCATGTCGATGAACCAGGCGGCGCGTTGCTCTCGGACTTCGGCGTGGGACACCGTGTCCGAGACACGATCGAGGGCCTCCAGCGTCCTTTCCCACTCCGGCTTCGGCTCGATGAGCGACCAGAGGGACAGCTCCCGCGCGCCCCTCGTGAGCACTGTGGCGTCGAACGCCTGGAGCTGCATCTCGGTGGCCGTCTGCTCGGGGGACAGCTCGCTCGCCAAGAGGTAAGCTTGACGAGCTAGCCAGGTGTAGCCGGCGAGCTGCCACGAGATCGCGTTGCGCGCCAGCCGCTGCGCGAAACCTGCCCTCGGTAGCGGCTGCGGGAAGCACAAATGGACCGTCAAGGCTGACAGCAAGATCTCCCAGGCGCCTACCCTCGGTCCGAGCTGGTAGACGTGGAGGCGCTTGCGATTTTCGGCGGGTTGCCCGAGGTAGCGCAGCAAGGTCCGGAAGGCGCGCGCGGCCCCACGTTGACCGTCCGTGGCGCACACCGCAAGCAGGCGCTTGGCTTCGACCTGCGCCGCGTTGTCTCGGACACTCGCCCGTACCAGAGCCAAGATCGGCGCGACCGCGCCCCACCCCAGGCGATCCGAGCGTTTGAGCAACGCGAGCGCACCGCCCAGCCAGCGTTGGGCACCTGGAAGGTCACCGCGGACGAAGTGGATCGCGGCCTCGTAGCCGAGAGCCAGGGCTCGCGGCAGGGACCTTGCCAGGTCGCTGGCCGTGGCAAGGTCACCACGGAGGATCGCGTGCTGGCAGAGGTCGGCTTGCAAGGCGATGCGCTCTTGCTCGTCGTCGATCGCGGCGTGGCGGGTCAGGAGCCCGTGGTACAGGTCATCGCAGGCGGTCGCGTTTTCGAGGTGCTCCGCTAGGGCCAGGGCACGCCTATCTTCCAAGGGCTACCCAGGCTCCAGCACAGGCGAGCGCGAAGGCGACGGGCGCGAAGGCTAGTGCGAAGATGACGGCCACCGGCGCCGCCAAACCGAGGACCACCAAGCTTGCCAGGATGGCCAGGGCGGCCGACATCGCAGGCTCGAGGACGGTCCGCACGCGGGACGCCCGCGCGACGAGGAAGCCTGCGATCGGAAAGGCCGCGAGCGCTCCCAGGCCGAGGAGCGCGAGGGGCGCGGTGGTCGCGGCGACCGAGCCGTCGCGATCGACGGCCGCGAAATCGACGCCGACCGTGTGCCCCACGCCGACCGCTCCGACGAGCATGGCCGTCATCACGCCCAGGGTCACCAGCGCGCCGAACGCGATCCACGTCAGCGTGACCGTGCGATCGCCCCGCGCAAGCGCCTCGCGAACGGCGCGAACGGAGGGCGGGGCGAGGGCCCGGAGGATGCGGGGCCTCGGCGTCTGGCGCGGCTTTTCTCGAAAAAGTCCGCGTGAAAACGCTGAAATCGCGACGAACGTCAGCAAGATGGGCAGGGCCGAGATGAGCGACGCGGAGGTGCCGCGCAGCACCAGGTGGTCGTAAAGACCGCCGAGGGCCGCGGCGCCGAGCCACGCGACGTTGAAGCCCCGCCCGCCGATGCGTCGACCACCGCCAAATCCGAGCGCGTTGCCCCACAGCGCGGCAAGGAAGGCGTGGGCGGGCAGCAGCAAGAGCGCGCGCGCCACGTCGAGCAGGGCCGTGGTAGAGCCCCACTGCCTCGTGGCGGCCTCGGCGGAGAAGAGACCGATAGCAGCCGCGGACGCGAAGGCAACGCCGTGGAAGGCCCCGCGAATGCGCCGCAAACGCATCGCAGGCAGCACGGCGGCGACGGTCAACGCTTGCAACAGCGGCGCAACGAGCAGGACGTCGAAGGCGACCGTGGTCAGTTGACCGGCCGCCCCGGAGCCTCGCGGGTCCAGTCCGGCCCAACCCTCGATGACCAAGAGCAGCAAATGCGCCGGCACGAAGGCTAGAGCGCCAAGGGCCACGGTCAGCGCGATGACGCCCGTCTCGCCGAGCCTGGAGGAGCGGCGCGCGCCCAACAGGACCAGCGCTGGCGGGGCGAGCCCCACGGCCGCGGCCAGGGCGATGCTGGTGACGTCGGCCATCGACAGTGCTTAGAAATGCAAGCCCAATACGGCCGAAATGCCGAGGGACGAGCCGTATCCCGAGCCCTCCGCGGCGAGCACGTCGGCCTCGGCGTTGGCCGCGTTGCTCCCCGACTGGATGCGACCGATGGCGGCCGTGTCAAGGCCCGGCCGGGTCAGGCCGAGGAGCTCCCAAGACACGTTTGCACCGACAGAAAACGTCGGCGTGACGAAGTAGTCAAGGCCGCCCCCGGCGCGCGCGTAGAAGCCTGCGATATCGACGGCGCCGTCGGCGCCCTCCACCGCGCTCTGCACGCTGCCAAGCCCGGCGTAGCCCCCACCCAGCGCAAAATGAGGCTCGAAATCGCCCAGCGGGATGCGAAAGCCGAGCTCGCCGCCCACGGTGAAGAGCTCCCAAGGCGAGTAGAAGCCGACCCGCGCGCGCGCGCCCAAGGTCACAAAAACAAGGCGCAAGCCCAGACCCGCGCCGATCATCGGACCGTCCGCGGAGCTCTCCACGAGGCCCGCGGTGAGGTCGTTTTCGTTCACCTCGAAGGTCGAGAGGCCGACGTGCGAATAGCCACCTTCGGCTTCCAGCCAGACCCAGGTGAGGCCTCTTCCCGAGTCCTCCTCGTGCCCCTGATCGATGTCGTTCGCGACGCCGTTTTGACCTTGCGTGGCGTTCGGATCCCCCATCGGAGGAGGTGGCGCGAGCCCCCCCGCTTGCATCGGTCGACCGTAGGGATCCGTCGCGGGGGGCGGTGTTTGCGAGGCGCCGTAGGGTTGAGCGCCGTAGGGCTGCGGGGTGCCGTACGTGGGTGGAGCGCCGTAGGTCGTCTGTGCGTCTGCCGCCGAGGTCCAAAAGGCTGCTGCGACGACGCTGAGAGCAATGAGGGCTGCGCGTTTCATTCATCCTCCAAACCAGCGGAAACACCGTACGTAGGCTCGGCGACCTCTTCATCCCACGACGCGGCCGTGATGCGGTAGTCACCTTCGAGCCAACGGCCCAGATCGGCGAGCTTGCAGGCGCGGGAGCAGAAGGGAGAAAACTCGTTTTCAGGCCGGGGTCGAGCGGGCGCTTTGCACGTGGGGCAGGGCATGGCAGCTCCATGTTTGGGGGCGCGATGCCGCGACGGTAGCACTCTCGCGCCGCGCGCCTGAAGTCCGGCCAGGCGCTTGGCGTGTCGGAGCACGGAAATCGATCGCCAGGGCGCCGCAAACGTTTCGCGTGGGACCATGTCGTCGAGCGGTTGGTTGCACAGGCGCGCTAGTATGCTCAGCCGCGATGCGTGGACTTGCTGCTTTGCTCTTCTTGTCCTGCGCGACCCTCGCCTGCGGTGCCAGAACCTCGGCCGATTCCCTCGAAACGGAGATCGTCGACGCGGGCTTCATCCCTCCTCCGGATGGAGGCCCCACGCCACCCTCGGTGTCGAACAAGCTCGACCTGTTGCTCGTCGTCGACAACTCGCGCTTCATGGATCAAGCGCAGCTTTTGCTGTCCCAAACGTTGCCTTATTTGCTCGAACGGCTGACGTCGCCCAAATGCGTCAACGGCCTCGGCAACGTGGTCTCGGAGGCCGCGCCGCCCGCCGCCTGTCCGGTGGGGGAGCGCGAATTTGCGCCCCTGCGCGACATCCACGTGGGTGTGATTTCCACGAGCCTCGGCGGACACGGTGCCGACGTGTGCTCACCCGACAGCCCGGGCTACGATCCGACGACGGACGAGCACGCTCACTTGTCGCAGCGCGCGAAGGGCGGAGGCGTCGTCGACACGTACCAAGATCAAGGCTTTTTGGCGTGGGATCCCGCGCAACAAAAGAGCCCACCGGGGGACTCGTCCATCGACTACTTCACGACGCGCGCGCGGAGCTTGGTGGAGGGGCTCGGGACCAAGGGCTGCGGCTTCGAGTCGCAGCTCGAGAGCATCTACCGATTCTTGGTGGATCCGACCCCGTACGCGACCATCGGTGTGCAGGACGGTATCGTTCAAGCCGAGGGGATCGACGACCTTCTGCTCGCCCAGCGCGACGATTTTCTACGCCCTGATTCGGCGGTGGCCATCGTGCTCCTGAGCGACGAAAACGACTGTTCTACCCGCGAAAGTGGCCAATACTATTTGGCGGGACAGATCTACGCGAACGGCGGCGCGCCCTACCATTTGCCGCGCGCGCGAGCGATCTGCGACGTCGCGCCCAACGATCCGTGCTGTGCCTCTTGTGGTCAGGTCACGCCCCCGGGGTGTCTCGCGACAGAGGCCGATCCTTCGTGCGCGATGGGGCCCAACGATGATGTCTCGGACGCGGTCAACGTGCGTTGCTTCGATCAAAAGCGGCGCTTCGGTATCGACTTCCTCTACCCGACGCAACGCTACGTCGATGCGCTCACCCTCGACACCGTCGCCGATCGCGACGGCAACCTGGTACCGAACCCTCTCTTCGCTGGCGGACGGCCCGTCGACCTCGTGACGTTTGCGGCGAT
>CAYLJT010000203.1:0-11130 GCA_964383995.1 uncultured Polyangiaceae bacterium | reverse complement strand
ATACGATCGCCCCTTGTCTTTGACCACCGCCTCGATCGGTAGGGTCAACACCCCCGGCTTCTCCTCCAAGTGAATGCGGACATCGGCCGTCATCCCCGGCTTGATCAGGCCGTCGGCGGTGTCGAGGCTGGCCTCCACCGGGAACACATCGACCTCGCGCCCGGGCTGCTTGACGGACGCGGGGGCGATCTTGGTGAGCGTCGCGTGGTAGGTCTTGCCGGGCAGGGCGTCCAGCGTAACAGTGACCTTCTGTCCGACCCGAGCCTTGGCCACGTCGATTTGATTGAGGTCCACGAGCAGCACCAGCGTGTCCAGATCGGCGATGGTCAGCAGGCTCTTGCCATCGAAGGTGGACTGCACGCCTGGAACCACCACCTCGCCGGGTTGAATGCCGCGACGGATGACCGTGCCCGTGAGGGGAGAGGTGATCCGGGTGTAGCGAAGCCTGTCCTGGGCGGCGCCGAGGGCCACGCTGGCGGTGCGCACGGCGATCTCCCCGGCGGTGACCTCGTGGTTGGCTCCGTCGAGCTGCTCGGCGGCCAGGATGTTGCCCGAAACACCGGCTTTTTTGCGATCGAGCACCACGTGGGCGTAGGCGAGGGAGGCCTTGGCATTGGCAAGATCGGCCTCGGCGCGGGCGACCTCGCGGGCGTAGTCGACGGGGTCGAGAATCAGCAACAGATCCCCCTTTTTGACCCGCGCGCCTTCCTCCACACGGACCTCCAGGACCTCACCGGCGACCTTCGATTTCAGCTCGACGCGGTCCTTCGCTTCGACGCGTCCGGTTTCCAGAACTTCCAGGGCGAGGGCGCCCCGTTGCACCGTCACGACCAGGGCTGGGTCGAGCGGGGCGGGGCCTGCGCTTCCGGTGCTCACGACGGCAAAGGCCGCCGCCGCCAACGCCAGCAGGCCTACCACCCAGGGCCACCTTCGACGTTTCGGCGAGGTCATCAGGAAGCCTCCTCCGACGCGCTCGCCGAGCGGCGACCGGTCCTACCCCCGTGGGGCGCGACATCGCTCTGAATGCGGCCGTCTTTGAAGGTAATGACACGCGCGGCGTAGTCCGCGATGTTGGGGTCGTGGGTGACCACCACGACCGTCATCCCCTCGGCGTGGAGATCGCAAAACAGCTCCATGACCTGCTGGGTGGTGGCCGAGTCCAGAGCGCCGGTAGGCTCGTCGGCCAGGAGCAGCCGGGGGGAATTGACGATCGCTCGCGCGATGGACACCCGCTGTTGCTGACCCCCAGAGAGCTGCGTGGGGAGGTGGTCTTCGCGGTCGGCGAGACCTACGCGCCGGAGCGCGCGGCGGGCACGGGCGCGGCGCTCGCTTTGGCCGACGCGGGCGTACACCATGGGAAGCTCGACGTTTTCGAGGGCCGTGTCCCGCGGCAGCAAGTTGAAGGCTTGAAACACAAACCCAATCTTGCGGTTTCGGAGCTGGGAGAGCTCGGTCTCGCTCAGGTGCTCGACGGGCTCGCCGTCCAGGAAATAGCGGCCGGTCGAAGGCCGGTCGAGGGTGCCGATGACGTTCAAGGTGGTTGATTTTCCTGACCCCGAGGCCCCCATGATGGCCACCATTTCGCCCGCGTCGAGCTCCAGGCTGACATCGTTCAGGGCGCGCACGTCGACCTGACCCATGCGGTAGACTTTGGTAAGAGATTCGAGGCGCACGAGCGGCGTTGCCATGTTTCACCGAGAAAAGGAGGTGGTCGCCTGTACTTCGTCCGAAGGCGCCCGAAAATTTCAACCATTCGGAGAAATCGCGTCTCTTCGCATGCTCAGGGCTGCGAGCGCGGGCGCGCTGCGGACTTAGGTGGCTTGGGCGCCCAAGGCTTTGGGCCGCTTCTTCCGGAAGATGCCCATCAAGCGGTCGATGCCATCCACGGGGCTGCCCTTTTTTGCGTCCCGCCGCACGGCCACGCCGACCCGCTTCATCCAGGCGAGGGCCTCTTCGTCGAGGGGACCGCGGTCGGGCCCCGCCAAGGCGGCGTCGAGCTGGGCGCCGTCTTTCGGGCCCGCCAGCGAAACCTGGACATGAGGGTTGGAGAGCACGAAGCGATAGCAGTCGGCCGCCGTGGGTGTGGCCTCCCCGGGAGGGATGAGGGATGGATTCAGGAGCTGACCCCAGCGCGTGGCCGTGAACGCCAAGACCCCCGGCGCCGGCTCACCGAGGTGGGGAAAGACCTCGTGCTCCGCACCCGTGTGGGCGGCGCTGTAGCGCACCATGATCGCGCCGTAAGCAGGGTCTTTCGCCAGGGCCTCGAAGGTAGGCCGGTGGTGCGACGAGATCATCAGGTGGGAGACCTTGCCACGCTCTTTCAGCGCGAGCGCCGCGTCGAGGATGCGGCGCGGGGGAGCGTCGTTCCACCAGCCAAGGGTAAGAAGATCCACATGGTCGAGCTGCAGTTGGCGCAGCGCGCGTTCGACGAACACCCGCATCAAAATGGCGGAACGCGAGTAGCTTTGGATGGCTACCACGAGCCCCGCGCGGTCCTTCTTGGCAATGGCGCGCACGCCGGCGGCAAAATGGGAGGTGCGCCGGAGGCCCCAGAACATGAAGTTGACGCCGCGCTCGTAGGCGCGTTCGAGGTCTTTGCCCCCGACGCCGTAGCTCGAGCCGAGGGCGAGCCGAGACACGCGAAGCCCGGTGCGGCCGAAGGGGACCTTGTTCCAGAGATCGTTTGCCATGAAGGACCTTACCTTGGGATGAAGTCCTCGGCTCGGGCGCCGAGGGACGTCGCGTCAAGAGAACGCCAGGTTCGGATTTTCGACCTTGGACAAGCGGACGTCCAGGGCGTCGAGGATGTAGTTTTGGCGGAAGTACCAGGGCGCCTTGGAGCCCCGCTGGGGGAACTGATGGGCCGCGCGCTGCACATAGCCGGAGGTAAGATCGAGGAGAGGCTCGGGGGTCAGGTCGTCGCTCGCGCGCGGCGTGACGGTCTTGTAGCCGTTCTCGACCATGTAGTTGAACAGCCGCGCCACATAGGTCGAGGACAGGTCGGCCCGCAGAGTCCAGGAGGCGTTGGTGTAGCCCATGCAGAAGGCGAAATTGGGGATCCCGCTCAGCATCATGCCTTTGTAGGTGTAGCTCTTGCCGAGCTCCACGGGGGCCTCGTCGACCTGGAGTCGAATGCCGCCGCAGGGAAGGAGGGTCAGGCCGGTGGCGGTGACGATGATGTCTGCTACCAGCTCTTCTCCCGACTCGAGGCGAATTCCGTCCTTCGTGAACGTCTGGATGTGATCCGTAACCACCGAGGCACGGCCGCTGGAAATGGCCTTGAAGAGGTCGCCGTCGGGCACGAGACAAAGCCTTTGGTCCCAGGGGTCGTAGCTCGGCTTGAAGTGCTTGTCGACGTCGAACCCTTTCGGTAGGGAGGCCCGCACGCCCGCTCGTATCAGCTTCTTTCCAAGGCTCGGCGCGCGTCGGCACAGCTCGTAGAAGGCGATCGCAAAGAGGACGTTCTTTGCCCTGACCAGGCGGTGCGCGGCGGGAGCGGGGAGGGTCCGTCGCAGGCGATTGGCGATGGCATCCTCGGCCGGGAGCGAGGCGACGTAGGAGGGAGAACGCTGCAGCATCGTGACATGGGCGGCCCGCTCTGCCATGGCAGGTACGAGGGTCACCGCGGTCGCGCCGCTGCCGATGACGACGACCTTCTTCCCGGCGTAGTCGAGATCGTCGGGCCATTTCTGGGGGTGGACGACGCGTCCCGCGAAGCTCTCGATCCCTGGAAAGTCCGGCGTATGGCCCTTGTCGTAGTCGTAGTAGCCGCTACAGAGGTAAAGAAAGGTGGCTGTGTAGACTCTCGGCTCCCGCTCTGGTCCCACCTCCACCTCGACCCGCCATGCTGCCTTGCGGGTCGACCAGGTGGCGGCGCGCACCCGGTGCTGAAAGCGGATGTGGCGGTCGATCCCGAAATGGGCGGCGGTGTCGCGCACGTACTGCAAAATGGAAGGCCCGTCTGCCATGGCCTTCGATCCGACCCACGGTCGAAAAGGGAACCCCAGGGTAAACATGTCGGAGTCGGAGCGTATGCCAGGGTAACGGAAGAGCGACCACGTGCCGCCGATCTCGGCGCGCCCTTCCAGGATCGCGTAGCGTTTTCCAGGGCAGTCGGTCTGGATATGGTAGCCCGCGTCGATGCCCGAAATGCCTGCACCTACGACCAGGATATCGAAATGTTCGTCGGCCATGACTACGGACCTGTCTCGCGCGCTCGGGCCTTCTGGAGGGCGTCGCGCGTCCACGTCGGACGCGTACGACGAAGGGGGGTTACCACCGATGCCGCCGAAAGGAAAGGCCCGGCGACGGCGCCCGGAGCCTTCGCCGACAAAACGTCCCAGACGATGACGCCGCCGTCGTGAATGCCGCGGCTGTGTTAGATTGCCATCGTTGACGAGGCTGCGATAGAGTTCGGGGTTCTCGTCAGGAGATCGGGCCCTATGAAGCTTTTGGACGACGTAGAGGAGACCGACGACAGTCGCTTGTGGCGCGGCCTTCACGGCTTCAGTCAGCGGCTCTCGGAGGTCCTGCTCGCGTTGCCGGCGTCGTCGCCCGTGCTGCTCAGCGGCGATTGGGGCGCGGGCAAGACCACGGTGTTGCGCGCCGTTCAGCGCCACCTGGCGACGGACGCGGCGGGTCGCCCCACCGTTTGGTTCGACGCCTGGCGACACGAGAACGAGCCCGTGTTGTTGCCGGCGTTGATGCGCGCTGTCTGGGACGCGGCCCCCGAAGACTACCGCGCTCGGCGCGAGGCGCGCTCTTTGTTTCGACTGCTGTTTCAGCTCGCCGTCGTGGTCGGCACGCGGGTGGCGCCCGAGCTCTTGATCGGGGTCGGCGCGAAGGTCGCCGGCGGCATGATGAAGGGCCTCACGGCGGCGGCGGTCTCGGGCGACGTGTCCGCCCTCGGCGGGGGTGGCGCGCCCGAGCCCGACCCGAGCCAGCTCTTGTGGCAACAGTTCTCCACGCTGGTCCACGGCGCGTGGGGGGGTAGGTCTCCCATCGTGCTCGTCGACGATCTGGACCGCTGCGGCCCCGCGGTCGCCGTCCAGCTCTTGGATGGTATTCGTTTGCTCGTGACGGGCGGCGCCGAGCTGCGCTGCAACTTCGTCGTGGCCCTCGACAGGCCCGTGATGGCGCGCGCCATCGCCCATAAAATGCAGGGAATTTCCGGGTATGATGGCAACCGCTATCTGGAAAAAATCTTCCCTGTCACCTTCGCCGTCCCGACCCCCTACGAGCAGGACGCGGCCGACCTCATCGCTTCGTTGCTCGCCTCCTTTGACGACGGAGAGCGCCACCGCAGCGTGCTGATGGAGGTCCTGAGCCGACCCGTCTTCGCCAATCCGCGCCTCCTGAAGCGGTGCATCAATCGCTACCGGTTGATGGTGCACTTCGAGTCCAGTCTACCCACGGCCGGCGGCGCAACGGACGCGGCGGCCCTGCGCCGCGATCGGGCCGCGGCGACATGGATCGCCGCCAGCGAACGTTGGCCCGCGGCGAGGCCCCTTTTGCTGCGGCGCGAGGAGGCGGATTGGGAGGCCCTGTTCAAGGCTCCACGGCGGGTAGACGAGGACTTCAAGGAGGCCACCGATCCCGAGCTCGCCGCGTTGGCGAGTGAGCCCGGTTTTCTGCCCTGGCTCAAGAGGGAGCTCCGCCCCGGGGGCGCCGATCTCGCCCTTCTTCGCGAGGCCGACCAACGTTTGCGCCGCTGGGGGATGTAGTGGAAGAGCGCGGACCCGAGTCGGACGAGAGGGCGGGGGAGCGCACCGAGCGCGAGATGGCCGCGGTCGCTCGCCTATCCAAGGCGCTCAAGCCCACGTTGGGCGTCGTGGCCGCCTACGCTCAGGTCGCGCAGGAGCTGGGTCAGCTCACGGGAGCCCGCGCGGCGGTGCTCTTGCACCACGATCAACGGCGGGTAGGTCATCTGTTCTTCTCCTACGCTTGGGCGCGCGAGGCCGCCCTCGCGGCGGAGCTGAACCGCGCGCTGCGGTCCTTTCACGAAGACTGCACCGTCATGGCATCCCGTTGGGAGGAGCGCGTGGTCTCGGCGGTGCGGGGCCGGTTGGCGAGCTCCTCCTGTGCCGACTTGCCCGTGGCGCGCTTCTGCCGTCTTCCGCCCCTCGACGATGGGCGACCCCGGGCGGGGGTCGTGTTGATTCCCGCGGACGGTACGTCCAAGATCGAATCACTGTCCGAGACATTTCTACAGTGCGCTGGCACCTTGCTCGAAAACCACGTGGAGGCCCACGCGCGGACCCTCGACCTTACCACCGGACGGGAGCACCACGAGGGCGTGAGCGCGGAGGTGGGCGTCCTGCAGCGGGCCGCCACCTTGCTGAAGGAGGCGACCGACGCCGACCTCGTTCTCGTGTACAGCGGGCCTGCCAACGAATGGAGGACGATTCAAGCCTTCCCCTTGACGCCTGGCATTCCCCCGCTGGCCTTGGAGCCTGGATCGCTGGCGGCCAAGAGCCTGCGCGATCTGACGCCCCTGCGTGTGCTCGACGCGGCCGATCCTAGCGACGGCCTGGCCCGGAGCCTTGACGGTCCCCACCGCGCCAAATTGACTACGACGTTCGGTTGGAAAGGTCTCAGGTCGTGGGTCTTCTGCCCCGTGGTCTACGACGGGCGTTGCGTGGGCGCGATCAAGGTGCTCACCTCGGACACGGGGAGGTTTCTCGGCCCCCACCAAGAGATGTTGGCGCGCACCGTCGCCGACCGGGCCGGGGTCGAGATCAACCAGGTGTCTCGGACACACATGCTGGAAGAGCTCAACAAGCTTGCCAGCGATCTGGCGAGCCTGGCCGGCGCCGAGCTCCAGGCGCGCGTGCTGAAGGGGCTTTTGCGCTGGCTCCCCCGGCACCTCCGGGCAGGTTGCGAGGTCGCCGTGATCGCCCGGGCTGGCGACGAGCTGTTGATTCACTGCCGCAGCGACGGGCTCGACGAAGCGTCGCTGCCGACCCTCGACACCCTCTCTCGCAAGCTCGGGGGGGAGCTCGCGCATTGGGATGCCGGACCCTTGCCGCACCACCTTGCGCCCCTGACCGTGCGCAGCGTTCGCCTGTCCGGGGTGGCCGCGCCCTTCCGTCTTACCGGTGAGGAGGGGCTCAGCGGACACCTGATGGTGATGAGCCCCAAGCCCTTTGCGGTACACGAGCAGCAGGTGGTGCAAGAGGTCGCGCGGGAGCTGGCGGTGCTGTTCAATGCGGAGCGGATTCGCCACGAATGGACCCTGAGCGCCGGTCTGTTCCGCCACGCGCTCCTCGGTCCGGTGCAGGGTATCGTCTCCGCCGCGAAGCTCTTGGCCACGCGGGCAACGGAGGCAGGTTGCGACGTGCGCCACCTTCGAGAGCGGGTCGAACAGGAGTCGACGACGGTCGAGAACTGGCGTCGTCTACAACGACTGTACCTGGGTGGAAGTATCGATATTCGGACCTATCCTAACGACATCTGCGAGCTGATCGTCCGCTGCCTGGATCGCTACGCCGGTCTGTTTGCCGCTCGGAACCTGCACGTCCACGAGCATTTTCGGCGTTTCGAGCGCCGCCGCTTCCCCTTCGACCCCGACGCCATGGACATCGTGCTCTCGAATCTCCTCGACAACGCCGCCAAATACGCCTACTTCAACCGGGAGATTACGGTGGGCGCCCAGCGGTCGGAGGAGATGGTTCAAGTTTGGGTAGAAGACATCGGTCACCCGGTCCCCGAGCGCCTCGACGAGCTCATCTACGAGCGCGGAAAGCGCATGGACTGGCACGATCCCTTCCGCTTCATCGGAGGTCAGGGGCTCGGCCTCGCCATGGCCCGCAACATCGTACGCAAGCACGACGGCCGAATCTACCACACGTCGGAAATGGAAGGGCGCGGCACGGTCCCCGAGACCACCCCGTACAGGGTGCGCTTCAAAGTGGAGCTCCCGCGTCATTGGTCTAGGAGAGAGGGTCATGTCTGAGACGAAACGGCGCCTATTGTGGATCGACGACGACGGACCGGGTCGGTACGAGTACGAGCGCTACCTCGTCGAGCGCGAGGGTTGGTCGTTGGTTTGGGCGGAGAACGTCCTCGATGCAGTGAAGCACCTCGCGGCGGTACCATTCGACGCCTTGGTGGTCGACCAGATGCTCCCCTTCGACATCGAAGACAGGGGCTTTCCCGAGCCGTGGGGAGGATGCCTCGTCCTGCGTTGGCTTCGGGGGACCTACCCTCCCCGGCATGTGCCGCGCAGGATGGTCACCCGAGAAGGTCACCTGGGCGCTCAGCCGCCGCCTTTGCCTGCGAATGTGGACCTCCACGTCCTCGTGGTGTCAGCCTATCATAACGAAGATGTTCTCCGCGAAATGCGCTCTGCGAGCGAGAAGGATCAAAACCTCGTTGTCGCGTCGAAGCCCCTCAACGAGAGACGTCTTATCGACCTAATTGGTGGACGTCATGTCGCCCGTTGAGCTGGAGCTGAGCTTTCGCGATGCGATGACATTCCTCCTGACCAGAGCGTCGCAGCGGTGGAACGCCATTGAGCATCATGCGGCGGCGACGCTATGCCGGTTTCTTGTTTTGGGGCCTGTTTTGGTCCTGTGGAGCGCCAATGGCCGTGTCAGGGGTGCGAGCCGCGACCTGGAGGGCATAGCTCGGTCGATCGAGCCGGAGGAATGCGGCAAGCTTCGCCGCGAGCTTGGCGTTAGTTCCAGTGAACTTCGGCACGACGACCTACAGGTTAGCCTGTTCGAGGCAGATCCAACCTATTGGGCCGTCGAGCTCTCCGCTGCGCCCATAGGCCAGGAAGGTCTCCTGATTATCGTCAACAATTCGTTGGCTCAGCAGTCGGTGAGGGTGCGATTTTTCCGCATGTACCTTACAGGACAGATCGAGCTCATCACCGCAGTCCGCGCGCTCCACGGCAATGATCGCCTCGCAGAATCGGAGTGGAGCCGAGAAATTGAGCATATCATAGGGTCCTCGCAAAGAACTCTGGCGGAGCGGTTTCGCAGGGCATCCGTGTTGATTGACGAGATGGCGCATCGACCGACGCCCGAGACCGCCGAGCTGGTTGAGCGTCTCTCGATTTGGGCGATGCAGCAACACCTCGGCACCGGCTGGCGAGTACGGCGTTTGACCGGGAGGCTGTCAGACCTGCGCGCGCTGGTGAAGAGCATCCGTGTTGCGGCTGCGTGTTGCGCAGACCACGCCGACGCCTTCACCGAGAACCCGGCGCAGCGATTGTCCTGTCTTGCCGACGTTCTCGCCGCTGAGGACGACGGTATTCGACACCGACCGTGGGGGGCGATTGAGCAGGTGGACGGTCGATGGGAGGGTCTTGAGCTCTTGCGACGGTGGACCTTGGTCCAGGAGGTTGCGCGGACCGTGTGGCGTCAAAATGCCGCCGAGCATTCGGGGCAGGAGGCACTCGCTGTGTGGCTTGATGTTGCCCGCGGCACCCGCAACGAACTTGCCGAACTGCTGGCAAGGTGGTTTCCGAGGGCAAACGCGGACGCCGCCCACCTCCGCAATTGGCTTCGTCTCTGGTTGTGCCTCGAGCTCGATTGGACTCAGAGCGACGAGGAGCTGAGCGACCAGCGAGTTCCGGACCCCTGGCGATGGCGAGCCGACCTCGCCTATGTGTTGCGAGAAGGGCTGCGATTTGCCTGCTTCGGATCCCGCCCAGACTACCTGGTACAACCTGACGCGCTCTCCGAGTCTCTTCGCACGTTGGTCGAATTCCACGCGTCGAGCGTCGTCGGAGTGCCCTACTGTTTTGACATCCGCTGGATCCTGATCGAAATAGCAAGGGTTCATCGGGCTGACGAGTACGGTTTCATGACCGGACACGTTCAGCACGCAGTGGAGTCCTATATTTTTGGTAACTTCATGTGCAAAATGCGCATCCGTGCTACCGAAGACGAGGGCCGGGCCTTCGACGGCTGGACCGTCGCAGAGCTGTTGGCGAGTCGTGGGTCGGAGCGAGACCCGGTTCGCGCGCAAGTAATGATTCAGTCCTACTGCGTAGGATCGCTTTTTCATGACGTCGGGATGATCCTCTTCCCACGCTTTCCCGAAGTGAGCGAGACTCTGGCCCAGGGGCGCGACGATGAGCTTCACCGACAGCTCGCAGAGCTGCGTCGAAAGCTGAGGGGGGCGGGCATGCAGGTCTCGCAGGTCTGCGTGCGAGACCTTCAGAATGGCGGCTACGTTCGAGCGGAGGAGTCAGAGCTTGGTTGGTGGCTTGCCCAGGAAGAAAGGTCAGAAGACCGTCCCGATCATGCTCTCTTGGGCGCCTGGTTCTTGCACCGAATCTACCATCGCTACCCAGAGGCTTTGGAGGTCCTCGGGTACGCCGTGCGGGCGGTGCTGCTGCACCAGGTGTTCCCGCAGACCATTGATATGGGGAAGGACCCCGCTGCGGGGTTGCTCGCGTTGGCGGATGAAGTCTTTGAGTGGGATCCCTATCACCGCCTGGTGCCGGTGCAGGATCCAACCAGCCGCTCGCTGCATACGATGGCCGTTGCCATGCCGCCTGAGGCTTCGCGGGCCCAACGAGTCCAGCTTCGAAACACTGAGGCGCGCGCGGTTTCGGGCCACGTGCAGGTGACCATTCTCTACGATGGCACGTCCCTCCGGGGCTTTCCCCATGTAACCTTGACCCTGAAGCACCCCGAGCTGCTCGATGGCAAGGTTCATCACTATTGGCTGACCATGGCGCAGAACCTCGGGCGTATCCGCGCTTTTCGAGGCTTCAGCCCCGGAGTCGAGGTGCGCTCGACCGTGCCGCCTTGGCTCGACGAAAACAGTGGAACTCGCCAGCGCCTAAAGTCGTTCTTTTTCGACTGTCCTCTACCCATCGCAACTTCTTGGCGAACCTGGCTCACGCCTGGGCACCGGTTCGTAATGGAGGAGGGAGGGACGGTGGAGGTTGTACACCTCGGTGCTTTGCAAGATCCCTTCAAGGACGATGTCCGCGATCACATGCTTTCCATCGATCTTGCCATGGACGCCCACCCTCCGGAAGCCCGGCGCTCGACCTTTCCGCCGCCGCCAGACGATTCCTAGCGCTTCGTGGGGATTGACCCGCTCGGTCGGCCGCACTACGTGACTCGCCATGGCACTTGTTCGACCCGCCCTCGACCCCGCTACTCT
>CAYLJT010000202.1:0-11132 GCA_964383995.1 uncultured Polyangiaceae bacterium | reverse complement strand
CGCCCGTTTGGCCGATGTTCGTGCGCTTTGGCGCCGATCTCTCGGTGCGCGCCTCGGAGCCCGTTCGAGCCGCGGTGTTCGCGTCCTCGGCGGGCTTGCCCTACCTCACGCGCGGCCTCTCGTGTGACTCGGACACCTGCTCGGTGCTCACGAGCGGCCCCTCCCCCGAAGGTCCGGCGGTCGCGCTCGTATCGCTGCCGATCCAAACGGGAGAGTTCGTTGCACCTGCAACCATCAAAGCGCCGACCGCTCCCCCCCGCGTCAGCTCGATTCGCTCGGTCTACGACGGGGCGCGGCTCGCGCGCGCCGCCGCAACGCAGTTGCCCGGGGGCGAAGGCACGCTCGTCGGCTGGCTCACCTACGTGATCGACGAAGATCAGGCGGCCAATTCAGGCAAAACGAGCGACGACGAGGCCCTGCTCGGGGTGCGCCTCATCGACAAGAACGGCGCCCTCGGCCAGGTCACGACCATCTCGCGCAAGGCCCACGTGGTGGGCGGCATGGCGATGGCTTCCGTCGCTGGACCCAAGGGCTCGGAGACGACCTTGGCGTGGGTGGCGCGCGACAAAGGCAAGGCCCAGGTGTACGTGACGGCCCTCGACGCCGCTGGGCAAAAGACCGCGCAAAAGGCGCTCACTGTCGTCGCGCGCAAGCCAAAGAACGACATCGAGAACGAGGCCTCCGACGTGGCCCTCGCCGCGCTCCCGGCGCTCGACGCGAAGGACGCGGGTGAGCTCGCCGTGGTGTGGACCGACTCGCGCGACGGAAACGCGGAGCTTTACGCGGCGCGCGTCGACCGCACGCTCAAGAAGACCGCGCCCGACAAACGCATCACCGACGCCGCGGGCGACTCGGTGGAAGCCCAGGTCATCGCGAAGGGCAAGGAGCTTTGGATCGTGTGGACCGACGCCCGCGACGACGCGAACGGCGGCAATGGCGATGTGTTTTTTGTTCGCCTCGACGCGCGCACGCTGCAAAAAGTTGGACCTGAAACGAAATTGTTCTCGTCCTCGGCCCACTCGCGCTCGCCCGTGCTGCAGGCCACCGCGAAGGGCGCGCTCGTCGCGTGGCTCGAAGAGCCCGACGGTGACGACGCAAAAAGCGCCGGTGTGCGCGTCGCCGAGCTCGACGAGCGCGGCCTCTTGATCGGTGTCCCCGCCCTCGTGCAACCCCACCCGAAGGACGCCGCGACGAACGGCGAGGTCGTGACCTCGGTGGCCCTCGCCTGCGACGCGGCCTGCCGGGTCGCGATCACATGGACCGTCGGCGAAGGGCTGGTCGCCGGCGGTTTCACGTACACGCCGGGGCAAGGCGCGTCGGCCGTGCGCGCCTTCACGGGCCTCTCTGGAACCGTGGGGCAAGACGTTTCACCCTCGTTTTCGTCAACCAGCGCGGCTTCGCTTTTCGTCGCCGACGACGCGACCGCGGGGACGGGGCGGGTTCGTTGGTTGGGCCTCGATTGGTGACGATTCGTCCTTCCCCGGCCCGGGGGGCGACGCTACCCTTCGGGCGCTCGCCGTAAGCGCGTCCTCTTCGCCCCTCCCGAGATCACAAATCCATGGTCGATCCCCGACAATATCCGGGACAAAGCTCGAACATTTCGGTCGGTGGCCCGGGAGGCATCCAGATCCACGGGGGCCAAGTTCACATGGGCGGGCAGCCGGCGCCGGGAATGGGGCCGGGGGCGATCGTTCCTGCAGGCTCCACGAGCCTCTCGTCCCCCGAACACCCGGTCAACGCCGTCCCGCAGCTCGTCAAACGCAACCCGAAGACCTCGGCGGCGGTGGCCGCATTTGCCGGGGTTTTGGTGCTCGTGAGCGCCGCGACGGGGGTCGCCATTTTGAGCCTTCCGCTCTACGCATTGGCGCTCCCTGCGCTCGTTTCGGTAGCGCTATTCATCACGGGCGGCGCGCTCTACGCGCGCGCCAATCGTTTTCCTTCGGCGGGTGGGCTCGACGCGGCGACGGAGCGGCGCCTGATCGACGTGGCCCTGCGCTACCGCGGTCGCGTCACGGCGATGGCCGTCGCGCGCGAAATCGACGTGTCGATCAGTGAGGCCGACGCGGCTCTCACCGCGATGGCCCGCGCCGGCCACGTGACGGTCGACAACGACGCCCAGACGGGCGCGCTCGTGTACACATTCCCGGAGATCGAGGCGGGCCTCGTTCGACCGGCAGGTTCCGATGTTGGCCCAAGGAGGCTCCCGTGACAGCAGGTGGTGGCAACAATCCGTACGGAGGGCCTCCGGGCCCGCAGGGGTGGGGACAGCCTGGTGCGCCGCAGGGCGGGGGCTATCCGGCGAATCCGATGGCGCCGACGCAGCAGGCCTATCCGCCCGCTGGCGGTCCTCCGCAGCAGCAGGGTTACGGTCCGCCTCCGCAACAGCAGGGCTACGGCGCGCCTCCCCAGCAGGGTTACGGCGCTCCGCCCGCGCAACCCGGGTACGGCGGTCCGATCCAGCAGCCCGGCTACGGCGGCCCCCCACAGGCCTACGGTCAGCCTGCGCCCCAAGGTTACGGACAGCCCCAGGCCTTTGGCCCCGCGCCGATCAATATCGTCGTGCAGAACAACGCGCCCGGCTACGGCGGCGGGCTCGTGCGCGTCGGCAACAAGAACAAGATGACGGCGGCGATCATCGCCTTTTTCTTGGGCAGCATCGGCATCCACAAGTTCTATCTGGGACGCACGATGGCCGGGGTTTTGTACCTGATTTTCTGCTGGACCGGCATCCCCGCGCTGCTCGCCTTGATCGACTTCATCGTGTTGCTCACGATGAACGAGCACGACTTCGACCTCAAATACAACTCAGCGCTCGGACGCTGAGCTCGTCTCTCTTCGGTGAGAACCGAGGACCGACCTCGCCCCCGCGAGCCTTGGTCCTCGTAACATAATCCTTGGAGCTCAAACGATGACGCCGTCCCTACGGATCCCTGCTGCTTTGCTCGTTGCCGCTGTGTTTGCTCTGCCCGCCTGCGGACCGGCCTATGTGCGCGGCAATCAGGTGGAGGGCATCGACGACCCGGCCATGAGCACGGGCCTCGACAAGCGCGACATCGAGCAGCTCCTCCACGAGAACCTGAAGAGCATGATGTCGTCCCCGGCGGCGCAGCGCTGGAACCAGGACAAAGACCGGCCAACCTTGGCGATTTATCCGCTCGCCAACGAGACCAGCGAGCACATCGACAGCCAGCTGCAAGCGTTGTTGAGCGACATCGAGACCTTCATGGTGCAGAGCGGGCTCGTGACCGTGGTCAGCGTCGAGCGCCAACAGCAGATGATCGCCGAGCTCGAGCGCCAGCACGGTGGCGGCTTCGATCCGGCCCACGTGGCCGAGTACAATAAGCAGCTCGGCGCCAAATATTACGTGACGGGCAAGGTGTTCTCCGCGGACGAGCGCGTGAACGACGAGCGGCGCGTGCAGTACTTCATGTTCATGCAGGTCATCGAGGTCGCGACGAGCGCGGTGATTTGGCAGAACAAGGCGGAGCTGACCAAGGGCCTCGTGAACGATTGACCATGGGCTCCCTGCGCCGTTGGTTTACCGCGCTCGGGCTCGCCTGGGGCCTCTCGCAAACGGCCTGCGCGGGTCACGAGGACCGCATACGAACGGCGCTCGAGGCCCTCGACCGCGGCGCCGAGGACGAAGCCATCGCCGCGCTCGACGCGGAGATGGAGGTTGGCTCACCGGACGAGCTGCCCGCCGAGCTGACCGGTGACAACGCGCTTTTGCTCCTCGATCGAGGCTCGATTCAGCAGTCGCTCGACCGCTACGACGCGAGCAAACGGGACTTCGGTGTCTCGGACAAATCGATCGACGTGCTCGACATGTCGCGGGGCGCAGCCGACGAGCTCGGCAAGTACATCCTGTCCGACGATGTCGGCCCCTACCGCGCGCCGGCCTACGAGAAGCTGCTCATCAACACGCTCAACATGGCCAATTACCTGGCGCTCGGCGACGTGAGCGGGGCCAAGGTCGAGGCGCGGCGCCTCGCGATCATGCAGAAATACATCCAAGAGCGGGGCGACGAGGGCGCGCTCCTCGGCTTGGGCAGCTACCTCGCGGGCTTCGCCTTCGAGAAGGGCGGTCAGAGCGATGAAGCGCTGCTCTTCTACGACGAAGCACTGCGTTACGCGCAATACGCCTCGCTGCGCGATCCGCTGCGGGCGCTCACGCCGGGTGCGCCGAAGACGGCGGGGATCGCCGCGCTCATCGGCGACGCGGGGCCGCTGCCTCCGGTGAGCGCGACGGGGGAGGGCGAGCTGTGCGTGATGATCGCGTTCGGCCGCGTGCCGCCGAAGATCCCCGTGCGCATGCCGATCGGCCTCGCGCTGACGATGGTCGCCGTGCACATGAGCCCGGCCGATCACGCGCAGGCGAACGCCCTCGCGGCCAAGGGCCTGGTGACCTGGGTCAACTACCCGAAGCTTGGCCGATCGCGCGGCAAATACTCGACCCCTGCCCTCGCCGTCGACGGCACGCCCGTGGGTTTGGAGCTAGGGCTCGACGTGGAGGGCGAGGTGCGCGCGACGTGGGAGCGCAACGAAGGCACCATCGTGCTCGCGGCCGTCACGCGCACCATCGCGCGCGCCGTGGCGGGGGAGGTGGCCGGCGCTGCGGCCAAGGCCGCCGCAGGAAAAAACGGCGGCGCGGTAGGCCTGCTCGTAGGCCTCGCGACCACCGCCGCGCTCACCGCCGCCGACACCCCAGACACGCGCGGCTGGAGCACCTTGCCCGCGCGCATCGCCATCACCCGCATGCGCCTGCCTGCCGGCGCGCACGAGGTCACGCTCGGCGCCCGCGGCTCTGCGAAGACGTACCGCGTCAACCTCGCGCCGGGCGGTTGGGCCTTCGTCATGTCGTCGACGCTGCGCTGAGCGCGACGATCGTTTGCAACGCAAACTATTTTGCGCGGCTTGCCGCCGTCGCGAAATCACCGCGCTACCTGAGCAGCCCGCCAATCTCGCGCAGCGCGCTGCTCGGCATTTCGAGCCGCAGCACGAGCGGTTTGTCCGCGCCCTCACCGTCGCGCCCGAGCGTGAGCATCAAGGGTGTGCGCTCCGGCCCGGCGTTCGAACCGCGGACCCGCGCGAGCACCGCGGCGCCGTCGATCAAAGCCGCCATCGCCACGCTCTTGCCCGCACGCTCGACCGCGCCGCGCATCAGCTCATCGCCGCCCAAGCTGCTCGGCCCTTCGGCCAAGCGCACGAGACGCAGGGCTTCTCGCGCGTCGAGGCCCGTCGCGGCTTCGAGCGTGTCGTTGCGCACTTCGAGCAAGACATCGACCGTGGTCGGCAGCGATTCGTCCTGCTTTTGCCCGGGTTTCGTAGGGTCGGCCTGCTTGTTGATGCGCAGGCGGTGCACGGTACCGGGCAGGTTCTCGAGCACGGTCTTCGCGTAGGCCACCCCAAAACCCTCGTCTTTTACCAGGGCCTTCACGTCCTTCGAGCCCACAAGCTTGCCGAGACCTGCGAGCTTCTTCTCGGTCTCCTTGGCGTCGCTGAGCGGCCCACGCGCGAACACCATGGGCCCCGTCGTAGACATGGCGACGCCGATGGACAGCGTCTTCGGAGGCTCGATCGCGGCCTCGGAAAACACCTTGGCCAGGGCTTCGCGATCGACCCCCTCGCGGCGCGACGCGATCAGCGCGGCGAGGGCGTTTGCGCCGTTGTCCTTGGCCTCGCCCCCTTCGGCGCTGCGCACGAGCAGCCCGAGCATCGCCTCGCGCGGCAACGCGAGCAGCGGCGAGGCGTCGCCGAAAGCCAGCGTGCTGCCCAAATCCTGGCCTTTCTTGGGGAAGAACGTCGCGCGAACCTCGGTCGCTTCGTTCGTGATCGAGACCGCCAGGCGAGCGCGCTCTACGCGCCCGAGCGCTCCGGTGACGCCCTCGGCGCCACCCACCAGGCCCAGGACCAAGCCAACGTTGCCTTGCTTCACGGAGGATGGTTGCTGCTCAAACTTTTTTGCTGCCGACGTGACGCGCTCGCTGAGCGGCCCGGCGATCGCGGCCTCCGGGACGTCGACCACGAGGTCCTCGCTGGGAGCCGAGCGCGTCGACAGCGTTCGCGCGGCGTAGGGCCCGAGGGCCAGCAGCGAGGCTTCGTCCTTGGCCACGAGCAGGTAGTTGCCGAGCACGCCCATGGCCCGTGGGGTTGTCCCTTGCGTGACGGTGAGCAGCCGAATTCCCGTGGTTTCTTCGGCCTTCGCCACAAAATGCGCGCCCTGGCCCAGGGTGAGCTGATCGACGAAGCGCGCGCCGTCTTTCACGTGGATCGCGAGCACTCCCTGCCCCGTGTGCGTGGCGCTGTCGTCGGCGACCACGCCGACCACCGGGACCCCGCCGTCGATCTCACCGGCCACGGTGATCGGCAGACCAAACAGCGAGCAGGTCAGGGCGCCGAAGCCGTTCGGCAGGAACATGGAGCCACCGCCCACGCCGATGCGGAGCTTGCTCCAAAAGGTCTCGGGGTTGCCCACCACAAGCTCGGCCACCAGCCCCGCGGGCGCGGGGACCGGGCTCAGGACCGTCGCCACCGGCAACACCTCGGGCGCCTGCGTCTCCTTGGAGCACGCGGTGCTCAGGCAGAGCACGGCCAACAAAGAGCAAACGATGCGGCGAGCACGTCGGGCGATCACCCCCCCTTCGTAGGCCATTTTTCCCCAGAGTCGAAGGCACCTCGACGTTGCGCCGGCGATTCGCGGCGGAACCTGGGACGGACGTCGTGAAGCCGCGGATCGCGACGGAAAATGAAGGGTTTTGGGCCCTCCCGCGCCTCGCGGGCTAAGCTCTCGGGATGCCGCGCTCGGGTTTCGATGACGTGGTCCTCGTGACCGGTTTTCCGTCGTTTTACGCGCGCCGCATGGTGTTGCAGCTCCTCGCGACGGAGCCGCGCACGTTCATCTACCTCGTGGTCCTCGAGAAGTTCGTGGGCGAGGCGCAGGAAGAAATCGACGCGCTTCCGCCGGCCCAACACGGTCGCGTGGCGATGCTGGTCGGCGACGCAGCGGCCATGGATTTCGGCCTCTCGGGGGCCGAGCTGCGGCAGCTCTCGCAGGAGGTCGATCGCATTCATCACATGGCCCACGCGAGCTTCGTGGGCATCGAGCGCAAGACGGCGGAGACCCTCAATGTGCGCGGCGCGGCCGAGGTGATCGAGGTCGCGCGTTTCATGTCGTCGCTGCGCTGCCTCGTGTTTCATTCGACGGCGCTCGTGTCGGGCGATCGCAGCGGCGTGGTGCTCGAGGACGAGCTCGACGAGGGCCAGGGCTTTCGCAACGTCATCGAAGAGACGCGCATGCGCGGGGAGAAGGTCGTGCGACGCGCCAGCGATGTGCCGCTCGTGATCTTGCGACCGACCACCATCGTGGGCGACTCGGGGACCGGTGAGATCGGGCGCCTCGACGGCCCTTACCTGCTCTTTTTGCTGATCGTCGCGTCCCCGGCGGACCTGCACATTCCCCTGCCGGGACCGGGGGATTTGCCCCTCGGCATCGTGCCCGTGGACTTCGTGGTGCGCGCCGCGCAACACCTCGGCCGCTCTCCGCAGGCCATCGGCCGCACCTTCCACCTCGCCGACCCCAACCCCTTGCCCTCGCGTCGCGTGTTCGATCTCGTCGCGCGCTCGGCGGGTCGACAAATGGCCAAGGGCCATTTGCCCTCCAACGTGGTGCGCGCGCTGCTCCGCGCGCCGGGCATCGAACGGCTGCTTTCGAGCCCACGCACGCTCGTGGATCAGCTCTCTTCATCGGTCCGCTACGACACGCGCAACGCCGATCAATTGCTGGCGGGAACGTCCATCACGTGTCCCCCGTTCGAGTCCTACGTGGACCAAATCGTTTCGCGCGTCGAAGAGCGGCTGCGCAAGCTGCGCGAGAAACGCGCCGAGGAGCCCTGGGATGTCGGTGAAGATCCACTGCCGTGAGGTCGTGTCGACCTTGTTATCGACGCTCGCGCTCGCGGCTTGCAGCGCCCCGCAAGAGACCCAGCCGACGGTCGGCCAAGCCCCTTCGATCGAGCAAAAACCCGCGGCTTCGACGGCTGTTGCGAACAGCGCCGCGCCGGCCTCGGCGTCTGTTGCCATGAGTGAAGCCCCGCCCCCGCAAACAGCGGAGAAGGTCGCCGACGTCGTCCCCCCGGGCCCACCCGCGGAGGGCCACGAGCTTGTGCGTTTTCATGCGTCGCTGCGCGCCCTGGAGGGGCACACACGCAAAGAGCACGTGCGCATCCTTTGGCTCGGCGACTCGCACGGGCAGGCCGATTTCTGGAGCGGTGCCCTGCGCGACTCGCTCACGAAGCGCTTCGGCTATGGGGGCCCAGGGTTCTTGCACTTGGGCTACAAGGCCTATCGTCACGACGGCGTGACCTTGAAGCTCGATGGTGTGTTCGGCGTGCGCCCACCGGCCCCCGCGACCGCGAAGAAGACGGGGGACGGCGTGTGGGGGCTCGGCGGCCTGATGGCCCACTCGCGATCACCCGGGGCGGGCGTGAACATCGATGTCTCGGACAAAGGGCTGCCGGCGACGTTGTCGATGGAGCTCTGTTTCCGCGCGAAAAACCCGGAGGACAGCGTGCTCGTGAAGGTCGGAGAGCGCGAGGAGCTGGTGTCCGCGAAGGGCGCCGATGCCCTCGGCATCACGCGCGCGAAGCTCACGATCGACACCAAAGCGCGTGTCGTGGTGCGCCCCTCATCGCATGACGTCGAGCTGTGCGGGGCCATTTTGGAGGCCGATCCGGCGGCCAGCCCGGGCGTCGTCGTCGACACCCTGGGCATCAACGGCGCGCGCTACGTGACGGCCCTCGCCTGGGACGAAACGGCCTGGATTGCCGACGTGGAGCGGCGTGGGCCCGACCTTGTGGTGCTCGAGTACGGGACCAACGAGGCGGGGGACAAGAACACGGATCCCATGCGCTACGCCGACCATGTGGAGCGGCTGATGGAGCGCGTGCGACGGGCCGCGCCGAGCACCGACTGCGTGGTCCTGTCGCTGACCGATCGGGTGGACACGGCGGCGCGCAACGCCGCTGTCCGAGACGCCCAGCGCGAAGGGGCGCGACGCGCGCGCTGCGCGTTCTGGGACACCTACGAGGTGATGGGCGGCTTCGGCTCGTTCGTGCGTTGGCGCGGCGGGACGCAGCCCCTCGCCTCGCCGGACGGCGTGCACCTCACGACGCGAGGCTACCGCGAGCTCGGCAAGCGGCTCGCGGACGATCTGCTCAAGGGCTACGACGCGCCCTGAGCGGCACGAGCCGCGTAGCTCCCGCGGGAGCTCAACGGTCTCGCTTCGCTAACGCGCGCTCACGACGCCCAGCGCGCGGCGCTCTGCCCGCGCTCGGGCAGAGCGCCTTCGATGCGCGCAAGGGCCGCCACGACGCGCACCCCTTCTTCGAAGGGGGTGCGCGTCGCGCGCCCCTCGCCGACCGCGGTCAGGAACTCCTCCACCTCGACGGCCAGGGGCTCGCGCTCGGGCACCACGATCTCGCGGTCCCAATTTAGTTTGAGCTCGAACGATTCGGCCACCCCGCGCGTGCGCGCTGTGAGCACCCGCGTGGGCGAGACCACGTCGTCGACGAGGGCCACGCGCCGGCTGCCGATGATGGCGACGCGGCGCACCTTGCTGGCGTGTGTCCGAGACAAAGCCAAGCGCAGGCTGGTGCCACCGAAGGTGACGCCGTGGATCGCGAGGTGCGCGTTTTCGGCGTGAAACGGCGCGATTTGCACGGCGCCGAGGGGGGAGCCGTCGACCGCGTCGAGCAGCGAGAGGTCGTGTGGGGCCAGGCGGTAGAGCACGCTCGACGCCTCCTCCGCGGGACTGCCACCGCTCGACAACCGCGAGGCCACGACGCCGCGGAGCTCGCCGAGATCGCCCTCACGGGCGAGCTCGGTGAGCTTCGCGAAGGCCGGGTGGTAGCGCAGCAGGTGGCCGACCGACGCGATGCGCCCCGAGGCCCCAGCCTCGCGGGCGCAGCGCTCGGCGTCGCTCAGGCGCGTGGCGAGGGGCTTCTCGACGAAGACGTGCGCGCCCGCGCGCAACGCCGCGATGGCAAGCAGCGCGTGCGTGTCGGGTGGCGACGCGATGAGCACGGCGTCGACGCCGAGGGCGAGGGCCTCCGTGAGGCCCGCGACCACGTGCGTCGACGGCGCGAGGGAGGCCGCGACGGCGCGGGCGCGCGCGTTCGAATCGGCCACCGCGACCACCTCCGCGAGGGGGCTCGCGAGGAGCGCGCGCAACAGGTTGCGCCCCCAAGGTCCCGCGCCGACGAGCGCGACGCGCAACCTCATGGAGCCACCGCCGATGCGGGTGGCGAAGGCACAGCCGACGCCGCAGCGGACGGCGCCGCAGCCGAAGGCGTTGGGCTCGCCGACGACGGTGGCGTTGCGGAGGGTAGCGCCGATGCCGGCGGCGGTGGCAGATCAAGCTCCGCGAGCACCGCCTCGGCGGCGGGATTTCCCGGGTGAATCGAGGGGCCGTTGATGTCGACCACGAAGTCGTAGTCGACCGGGCCGGGACCGCCGCCGAGCACCGACGCGCGCACGCGCACATGCTGAAAACAGCTCGATTCGGTGGCGCTGCTCCACACCGGCGCGTGCCCGGGGTGCCGCTCCGCGAGCACCTCGGGCACCGCGCGGCCGGCCTTCGAGGTGTAGCCCTGCACCACCGCCAGGGCCGCGTTACGATCGGCCTCATCGAAGCGGGTCTGCACGTAAATCACCGAGCCGGTGGCCACGACGGCGGTGGTCCCAAGCAGAAGAAACCGGGCGATTTTCGCGGTGTTCAACATGGTTTGCGGCACCCTGTCCGAGACACAGAACGCCTATTCGTGGAACGAGCCCAACGAGCGGAATCGGCGATAGCGATCGGCCACGAGCTCGTCTTTGCTCAGCTCGTCCAAGGCCGTGAGGTTCTGCCAGAGGCTGTCATCGAGGCGCCGGGCCGCCTCGTCGTAGTCGACGTGGGCGCCCCCCGCGGGCTCTTCGACGATGGCATCCACAGCGCCCAAGCGCAGCAGATCCGGGGCGGTGAGCTTGAGCTGGTAGGCCGCCTCTTCGGCGCGCGAACCGTCTTTCCACAGGATCGCCGCGCAGCCCTCGGGCGAGATGACCGAAGAGCGCGGTCAGAGCGAGGCGATCGGCGC
>CAYLJT010000201.1:0-11177 GCA_964383995.1 uncultured Polyangiaceae bacterium | reverse complement strand
TGATCGACGAGCAAGCCCAAGCCGATGCCTACCTGGGCCTCTTGGCGCCGTTCTCCGACGCGCCCTCGTGCGCGGGCTTCTTCGTGTGGCGGGTGTACGCCGATCCGGACGACGTCTCGCAGGAGGCCGAGTGGGGCTTTTCGCCGCGAGGCAAGCTGGCCGAGGGCGTGTTGCGGGACGCCTTCGCCGCGCGCTGGGCGAGCGACCCCAAGCGCGTCTGGGGTAGGTAGGGGGGTAGGGAAGGTCAGTTCGGGAGGTTTTCGCGCCGCCGACCTTGCCAGGCGCGGGTCGCGGGCAGGCCTAGGGCTTCCAACCGCGGCACGATGACCTCCTCGACGGTTGCGTAAAACAGCTCGCGCGCCTCGTCGCCGTTGCACAGGCCGAGGGTCTCGGCGCCTTCGGGCAGGCCGTCGACGACGGGCAGGTGGCGGAGCTCGTGGCTCTCCAGGTGCGCGAAGGCGACCTCTAGGTAGTCGCCCAAGCGCTCGCGCGCCGCATCGTCCAGGGTCGGCGCGAGCTGACCTACCATCTGCCAGCCAAAGCGCGCGTGGCCGATTTCGTCCGCGTAGATGCGCGTCAAGAGCTCTCGCAGCTCCCCTTCCGGCATGCGCAGCCGCTCGGCGCCAATCAGCGCGACCGCCACCGACTCGCTCAAGCAGGCGATGGACAGTACGTTGCGTAGCACGCCTTCGAGGGGTGCGACGTCGTCGTGCAGGGGAAGGTCGGCCTCGGGCAAGGCCTCTGCGATCGCCGCGCCGCCGAGGGCCTCCACCACCGCGCCGCACAGGGCCCCGTGGGTGCGCTCTTCTTCGGCGAAGGTAAGGCAAGCCTGAATTGTCTCGGACGGCAGGCTCGCCCGCCGCATCTGCGCCGACAGCTCGGCGAACACGCGGCTCGAACCGTACTCGTTGACCATGCGGCCCCGCCAGGTAGCGAGGGCGTGGGGCACGAGCACGGGGTCGACGGCAAGGTCAGGTTTCTCGGCCTGGGCTGCGCCGCGCAGGTTCAGCACGTTCACGCCAGCACCTCCATGCCAGGCGTTCGCATCTTGGGCGGCATCGCGGGCGGCATGGGCGGCCCCCAGGCCGTACAGATCGGGCTGACCCCTGGGTCGATCGCGCAGCAGTTGCTCTCCAGGATCCAGTCGAAGGGAGGCGGGTCGGCGCTGTTCCATTCGGTCAAGGTGGTCACGACCCGGTCGCAGCAGGCAAGCTCGTCGTCTGTGGCCAGGGTCGGATCCGTGAACAAGTGGTCGTCGGAGAAGGCCGTGGTCAACAGGTCGGTGCAGCACGCGTCGACGTCGGTGGAGGGGTCGAAGCAGGACTCGGCGGTCGGGCTCGCGGCGACCGGGATGGTCGGCGCCTGCCCGCTCGAGCCCGTCGTGGTGTCGGCGCTCGGCTCCTCGGTCGCTGAGGGGGTCGCCTCGACGACCACGCTGCCGCCACAGCCCACGGCTCCCGCGAAGATGGAGAGCTTTGCCACCGCCAAAAGAGCCCGTTTTCGCACGTCGTAAGGATGCATCGTGACCTCCGAGGAGGCATCATGCGGTCACCCGACGATTCACACAATCGATATGATTTTCACAATATTATATGACGATTGCGAATAGTCAGCGCTCCGCGCGCCGGCCACGTCAACGCAAGGGCACCTCGCACAAGGTCTTGGCGAGGCCCTCGTAAATGACCCGCCTTGGGTCGTCGGCACGGAAGACGAGGCGAAAGTAGTCGTGGGCCAGGGTCAGCTTGGGCAGGGCGCGCGCGAGCCTCTTTTCGTCGAGGTCGGGTTGCACGAAGTATTTGGGTAGCACCGCCACGCCCGCACCTTCCAACGCCCGCGCGCGCATGGCCGCGATGGTCCCGAGCCGCACCACGCGCGCAAATTTCAGGTCGACCCCCGCGTCGCGCACGTAGCGCAGCAGCGGCAGCTCGGCGCTGATGTCGAGCAGCGTGTGGTTGCGCGCTTGGTCGGCCGCGCGGAGCGGCATTTCGGCGAGCAGCGCGCGGGCCCCCACGAGCACGTAGTCTTCGCGGTGGAGGCGGATCTCGTGGAGCTTCGGATCGCTGAAGCGGGTGGAGGTCAGGGCGCAGTCGATCTCCATGGTGCGGACCCGGAGCAGGAGATCGAGGCCCGATCCGAAGTAAAGGTGGGTGGTGAGGGTGGGGTGCTTTTTGGCGACCCGATCGAGCTGCGGCACGATCCACGAGAGACCCAGCTCGTGGCGTGTTCCGACCGTGATTTCCGCCTCGGGGAGGCCGTCCATGCCCTTCACCGCCCGCGCGCAGTCGGCGGCCGAAGCGAGCGCGCGCTCCGCAGCGGGCACGAGGCGCAGACCCGCGTCGGTCAGGCTGACCTTGCGTGTGGTGCGTTCGAACAGCGCCACACCCAGGTTGTCTTCGAGCTGCTTGATGCGCTGACCGAAGGCCGCCGGGGTCAGGGCCACGCTCTTGGCGGCCGCGTTGAAATGCAGGAGCCGCGCGCCCGCTACGAAACAGCGCAGGCTTTCCAGGGAAGGGAGCATCGCCTGACGTTCCTAGGTCCCCTCGAAGACGACCACCACGGGAAGGTGATCGGACCTTCCCGCCTCCACCACCTTGGCCGACAGCGGCACGACCTTACCTCGGTAAAACACATGGTCGAGCTGCATGGTAAGCTCACCCACGGGGGTGGGCCAACGCCAGGTGGTCCCGAGGTCGAAGTCGTCCAAAACGTCGTGCATCCCTGCCTCGCGCAGGTGCTGCAAGGCCTCCCCGTCTTCTTCGTTGAAGTCGCCGAGGGCGAGGGCCGGTAGGGCCTCGTCCAGCGTGGGGGCGTAGGCTTCGATCTCCGCCTTGCGGTAAGGACCGGTGGACAAATACCCGCTCACGTACGAACCGCTGTCGCTCACCTGCGGACGCAGGTGCACCGAGAGCACCTGAACGTCGCCGACTGCGCTGTGCACGACGACCCGCCACGCGGCGAACCAGCCCACCGGGCTTGGCATGTAGGCCGCGTCGTCGAACGGGACCTTGGACAGGATGGCAAGACCGCCCGCTCCCAGGCCGTGGCGGAACGCGATGTGAGGATGGGAAGGTGAGAGGGCGTCGCGCAGACAGCCTTCCCAAGCCGGGGTGGTCTCTTGCAGGAAGATGGCGTCGACGTCGCCTTTCGCGATGACGTCGAGGGTCGGCCCATCGCAGGCGAGGCCAAAGTTGACGTTGTAGCTCATCACGCTCAACGTGGGCTTGCCGGGGGTCGGCTCTCGCGCGCTCCGCGGCGGTGCGCTGCAGGCCGGCATGAGCAGCACAAGGAGGGGAGCCGTCACGGCGAGGGGAGGGAAACGCACGGCGGCAGTGTGCGGCAGGGCGCCGAGCTTGGCAAGCGCGGGAGAGCCTCGGGGGCTCCCCCCCGAGCGTGCCCGAAGTTTACAGGGTCTCTTTGGGTAGGTGTTGAAAGACGCCATTGCCGTGCGCTCGTAATCGTATTAGAAATGCTCCACGCTGGGAGATCCGAGCCCCGCGCACATTTGCCTGCTTGGAAGTCAGACGGACTCATCACGATGGGGAGCCCGAGCCATGACAAACCCCATGTCGGACGCGAGCCTTTCAGCCCCTCGCCCTTTCCCTCCCGGCGGCGCCGGTCTGCCGCTCATCGGTCACGGTTTGCATTTGGTGGAGATCGGGAAACGACCCGACACCGCCAAGGCGCCGCTCTTCAAGCTGCTTGAAGACATGCGCGCCGAGCATGGCCCGGTGTTCAGGCTCCGGGTACCGGGCATCGGCACCGTCGTCTACCTCGAGGATCCTGTACTGGTGAGGGAGGTCTACCGCCTTCACGGGGTGCACGTCGAGTCCAGCTTTCCCGACTCGCTGGTGAAGATCTTCGGCGCCGCGGTGACCGGCGAGCCGCACCGGGCCATGCGCCAGACGTTCAACGCCCTGGTCCGCAAGACCCTGGAAGAAGAAGAGCGCTTCGAGACCATGCAGCAGATGGTGCGCGAGGAGATGCTCACCTGGTGTGATGCCGCCGGCAAGGTAGAGGGTAAGCACGCCGCCGGGCGCACCCTGCTCGACGACCGCGCGACGCGCATCGCGCTGCGGGTGGCGGCGTTCGGCTTCCTGGGAGAGCGCTATGCCTTTGATCGGGCGCTGTGCGACCGCTTGATCGAGCTCTACGCCGAGATCGAAAACGGCGTGTTCTCGCTGTTTCCATACGCGCTCCCGGGCACCCGTGTTTGGAAGGCGCTTCGGGCCCGGGCGGGCGTGGAAGAGATCCTGCGCGGCGTGCTCCGCGACTACGCCGCCCGCGGCATCCGCGACGCGTACATCCACCAGATCTACGACGTGGGGGTGAAGTCCTACTACAGCCCCGGTTGCGGCCTGACCCAGGAAGAATGCGCGCTGCGCTCGATCGTGGGCCTGCTCTTCGCGTCCTTCGACACCACCCGCGTGGCCTTGATGACCGCCATGGCAGCCATGACCACCCAGCCCGACTTCGTCGCGCGGCTTCGTGGGGAGATCGCCGAGGCAGGCTTGCTCGACGGCACGACGCCGCTCACCAACGCGTCGCTCAACGCCCTGGAGCTCCTCGACTGCTTTGTCTGGGAGGTGCTGCGCATCAACCCGGTCACCCAGCTCGGGCCGCGCATCGCCATCGAGGACTTCGATCTCGGCCCCTACCGTATCCAAAAGGGCTGGAACATTTGGATCCCCGTCAAGGCGCTGTGCGCGAGCCCGACGTTGTTCCGAGATCCCGAGCTGTTCAACCCGGCGCGCTTCTTGGAGGACGAGCGGGAGAACTTGGAGATCGTCAGTTGGATCTTCGCCGCCGGCAAGCGTGTTTGTCCGGGCCGGCGCCTCGTTCTGGCCGAGGTGAAGCTCATGTGCTTCTTCCTGATGACGCTCATGGACGTTCGGAATCGCCACCCGGCCTCGGGCGGACGTACGCTGTCGTTCCGGAGCGACATCCCCTTCAACGTGATTCGCGGCTTCGATCCCGTGTTTACGCTGCGCGACCCCGGGGCAGGGCGCTCGCCGACCGCCACCGAGCGCCACGCCGCGATCGCCAAAGAGGCCGCGGGCTGTCCCGTCGACGGATCCGGGAGCGCGCTGGACACGCAGCAGGCGGGGTGTCCGCACGCGGGCGGTCCGAGACAAACGCAGGAGCCGTGACCGTCTAGCCACGAGGCCGTGATCGGACCTACCCGGGAAGGTAAGATAGGAAGGTGGATCGATGTCGACGACAGTGGTGACGGGCGCCAATGGGCACATCGGGATGGCCCTGATCACGCGCTTGTTGGAGCTCGGGCGCGCGGTGCGCGCGGTGGACAAGGAGGTCGGGCCCTGGCTGCGCGAGCTCGACGTGGACGTTCGCCTCGGCGACATCCGCGACGAAGCCTTCATGCGATCTTGCCTGGCGAAGGACGACGTGCTCTACCACCTGGCGTCGGTGATCTCGGTCTCCGGTGATCGCAAGGGGCTCTTGCGCTCCATCAACGTCGAGGGCGCCCGGGGCGTCGCTAGGGCGGCGCTGGAGCAAGGGGTCCGCCGCATGATCCACTTCAGCTCGGTGTATGTCTTCGACCTCGTGACCCGGGGCCAGCCGGTCACCGAATCGACGCGCCTGGTCACCGAAACCGGCTCGACGGCGGCCTACAACTGTACGAAGGCGCTAGGTCAGATCGCCGTATTGGAGCTGGTCCCGCGGGGGCTCGACGTGGTGGTGGTCAACCCCTGCGGCATCATCGGTCCCTACGATTTCAAGGTCTCTCTGCAAGGCGCGACCATCCGCGGTCTGATGAAGGGTCGGCGCTGGCACCCACCCGGGGGCTTCAATTGGGTCGATGTCCGAGACGTGGTGGAAGGCGCCCTGCAAGCGGAGGCCAAGGGCCGCCGCGGGGAGTGCTACATCCTCGGCCACCCCGACCACACGACGCACCTCGACCTCGCACGCATGGTGCGAGAGATCACGGGCGTGGCCTACGAAGACAAGGTGATCCCCATGCCTGTCCTGCGCGGGCTCGCCACCGTGTTGGGCTTGGTCGAGCGCGTCACCGGGGCCGAGCAGCTCCTGACCCACGAGGCCCTCGACAGCTTGATGTCCAACCCCGAGATCTCCAGCGACAAGGCGATCCGCGAGCTTGGCTATCAGGTGCGCCCGATCGCCGACTCTGTCCGAGACATTCACGCCTGGTACCTGAAGACCGGGCAGATCGATCCAGTCCGATCTTGACACTGCCTACCAGCGACCCACCCACGGGGTAAGACACCATGGTTCAACACGAGCTCACAATCGATGTCGCGCGACCTCCCTCTCACGTCTACGCGTTCTTGGCCGACGTGGCGAAGATGTCCATCTGGCTCACACGCTGTGTGGAAGTAAAGCGCCTGTCCGACGCCACGCCGACGCTCGCGGCGGGGGACCGGCTCGTTTACACCTACCGCGAGCGCTCACGCACGGCGACGCTGCAGGGCGTCGTCGAGGCGGCCGAGGTCGATCGCCACCTCGACCTGCGTTTCACCGATCGCATGATGAACATCCGCGTGGCCTTCGATCTGTCCCCCGAGGGCGGCGGCACGCGCCTCCGGCAGATCACCGCCATCGAGCCGAAGACGTTGCTCTTGAAGTTGATCAAGCCGCTGATTCGACGCGGCGTCGCCAAAGACACCGCGGAAGACATCGCCAAGTTGAAGCGCGCGCTCGAGTCCCAGGCATGATCACGGCAAGCTCGCGTCGAGCGACCCGCCTTCTCGCGCGGGTCTGCGCGCGGGGTTCAACGTGTCGGATGCCCGAGCTCGATGGTCGGTGGCGGAGGACGTCGTGCGGCCAGAGGGGCGCGAGGCGCCCCTTGCGAACAGGCTGAGGACCGTTCGCCCGCGCAGCGCTCGCCGGCAAAACCGGCGAGGCGCCTGTGCGGAGCTATGCTCAGGGCTTGGCGCTGCTGGTGGCGGGCGGGGGGTAGCCAAAGGCCTTGGGCCAATCGCTCGTTTGTGCAGGTGGCGTCGCACAGGCGGGGGTGGACGACTTGGGCTTGCCCGCGACGCAGTCGCTCGGACAGAAGCCCTCCCCATCACATTTCGCGCCCGGAGGCACGGGTCCCGTGCTGGCAAACTGCCCATTCGCGCAAACCGCTTGCGTGGCGTGCATCATGCCGCGATCTTCGTGACCCAGGATGTGACAGTGGTTCACGAAGCCGCCCGTAAACTCCTTGGCTTCGTAGACGATCACCGCGCTGCCCCAGGGGTGCTTGGGGTCGGAGGGGTTGGAGTTGGGCTCCCGCGCGGTGGGCGGATTTTTACCGTCGTCCGTCTGGGTAGGCGAGACCGGGATCGGCATCACATCGCGCCAAACGGGATACTTGTAGGTGCCCCGGTCGGACTGCGAAATGAGCTGGAAGGGGTTTTGGTGAATGTGAAACGGGTGAGCGATACCCAGGCTGTTGTTCCACAACGTCCACTGCTCGGGAACATCGAGCGTCAACGTCTCGTTGGCGCACGCGCCGTTGTATTTGGCCTGGTTGATCCAGAATTGGGTTCCGGGTAGATCGCCTTGGCCCACCATCTCGTAGTGCACGTCTTTCTGGTGCTTCGGATCGCTGACCTTGGGTAGATTGGCAAGGTACAGTGCCATGGGCGGGAAGTCGGCGGCGCTTGGGAAGGTCATCTCCTGCTTTTCGTCGTCGACGATGAGGGTGAAGAGCACGCCGAACGTGTTCTTCGTGTCGAGCTTGCACGCGCCCGCCACCAGCTTGGCTTCAGCCGCTTGCGCTTTGCGAATCTTGCTGGCGGCCTTGGCGAGGCCGGTGGTCACGTCGAGCAGCATGCAATGCGTCCCCTTCTTGTCGGGGGCTTTGACCAGCACGTCGACCCGGTTGCCGGGAGAGAGTGAGAAGTCGGTCAGCTCGTCGAAGCTTGTGGTGTTCTTCTGCTTGCTGCAGTCGGCGTTGTTCAAGAAGGGCTGGCAGGTGTAGTTTTCGGGGGAGAACTGCACGCCATCCATGGCAATCTGTCGGACCTCGGGGGAGGTCTGACCCTTCACGTCGCCGAAGCCGATGTTGAGCGCGGCGGAGGCTTGCATGGTGGCGCCCACGAAGCGCCAGCGCTGGATCTCACCACGCTTCATGTGCAGGAACGGGTTGGCCTGACCATTGATGAGCACCGCGCCCGTTTGGTCGACGCCGCCCAAACCAGGTTGCTTCTCTTGAAGTTGCTGCACGACGAGCAGGCGGTCTTTCAGTTTTCCGCCGCCCTTCTTCTCGAAGTAGTCGTTGAGCTTTTGATCGAACTCGCCGCGGATCTCGAAGGTGCCCACCTGGCCGTTCAACACGTGGAGGGCCGTCGAGCCGTGCTTGTGCGCGTGGTACCAGTGGGTGCCCGGCGCTTGGGTGTAGCGCAGCGGATCGAGGAGGTAGTCGTAGTGCCCGACGATCTGGAGGCTGTCCGGCCCGTGCATGTGCGTCTGCGTGGTCGGCGGCGGAGTGCCCGCGGGGAGGATCTCGATACCCACGTTGTCTTGCGGTTGCTGGGGCGAGACATGGAAACCATGGAAATGGAAGTTCGTCGAGTTGAGCCCGTGGAAGCAGTTGGGGGGCTCGATGACCTGACCGTTCACGGTCTGCGAAGGCGTCTGGCCGGGCCAGCCGTTGTTGGCCGTGGTGGGTGGCACCCTGCACTTCCCAGTCGCGGGGTCGACGCCAGCGTTGGGGCCCGTGGTGTCGCACTTGATGTTCTCTGCGCACTTCTGGTCGTTGGCGTCGACCGGCATGCTGTTATAGAGGCGCATCTGGAAGACGGTGCCGTCGGGGGCGCCGGGCTTCGACGCGGGCGTCATGACGAAGGTCGGACCGGGCGAGCTCCAGGCGATGTTGGGAAAGGACGCTTCGGGGTCTTTCTGCGCGGCGGCGGCTTCTGCTTCGGTGATAGGGACGTTGGGGTTTCGGGGGAAGCCGTACGTGCGAAGCTTGAGCGTCTGCATTTGCCAGGCGCCCTTGGTGCTGTCGTTGGGGTCGGGAATCCAGACAGGCACGCACCGTTTGCGGAAGGCGACAACCAGTTGCGTGTTGATGCGTCCGTTGGTAGGGGCGACCTTGGTAGGCTCTTGCAGGTCTTCCTGCTTGTAGACTTGCCCTGGCTTGCAGGGCCCGTCGTTGAGCTGCGTCAACGGGTTTTCGAAGAGCGCCTGGGCCATGAGGGGAGGCGCGGGAGGCGCGGGAGGCGCCGGAGGCGGCGTCGGCGCGGGCGGCGCATTGGAGGCGGGCGCGGCGACCTCGACAGGAGGAGGCTGACCACCACAAGCCCCAAACGATAGGACACTCAACGCGGCGGCTCCAACGACCACGCACCGCGAACGTAAGACGGAAGGAGAACATTTCTTCGACATGAACGGGCCCTCCAGAGCGACCGTACTCGATCGACTTCACCCTCCAGCAAAACACGGTGCATTCCAAATTGCATCATCAATTTGATGGTCGGCTCACCGAAATCGCGGCGTCTTTGCGCGCGTCGGCGGGCCTGAAAGAAGGGCTGTGCCGACACGGTGTCGGCACAGTGCCGGCACCCGACCGAGCTCTTGAGGCAGCGCTCCAAAGGGAGGAGCGAGAGTCTCCATAGGTAGAAGGCGATTGTCAGGACGGTCCGGCTGAGCATACGATCGGACAGAGGCACGACCCTTGCGGACGGGCGGCCTCGGCGATTACCCGATACGGAGTGTGGAGCATGCCCCAAGCTACGGCGCCCGCGTCGCGCTACGAACGCGTTCAACAGATCCTCGACGAAGCCCACCTGGGCAGCACGGCCAACTACCAGGGGCACGGTTGGTTTTGGAGGCTTCCCATCGACCGCCTTCTTACCGTCGTGGTCTACGGCGTACGCATGATCGCGCCGGGGACGGGCGGCTCCTCGGGCGGGCAGGTGGCGTCCACGCCGCGCCCGCCCCCGCCTGTCAAGACCGGGAGCTGCTGCGGAGGTGGGGGAGGCTCGGGGGCGGGAGGGTCGGCGGCTGAGCCCCCGCCACCTGCTCCGAGCGCCCAACCCGGCCGCGGGGCCGCGTCGGGGCTCGTGAAGGGTCTACGAGGCGAACATCCCTACGACGGCTCGGTGTTTCCGGCTCTACCATGGGGTGGCGGCAAGGCCGTCTCCGCCACGGACATTGCCTTTATCGAGAAGTGGATCGACGACGGTTGTCCCGTGACCGACGCGGCGGCGAACGAGCAAGCCGCCGATGCCAGCGCGGCGGCCCCCGACGGCACCGAGGCCTCGTCCGACGCCCGCGCCCTTGCCTACGGCAGCAAGCTGCACAAGCGCTCCACCCGCCCCGTCAACGACTACCGAAACGATGGAAACGGCGTCAAGGTCCGCAAGAACATCGACAGTCTGGACGCCACCGAGCTCACCCGCTACCGGCGCGCGCTGGCCCAAATGAAGTCCCTCGACGGCTACGAACGGGATCAACGAAGCTTCGCGTATTGGGCCAAAATCCACGCGAACAACTGCCAGCACGGTTGGGAAGAATTTCTGCCGTGGCATCGGCTTTACCTCTACTACTTCGAGCAGCAACTGCTCGACATCGACCCCTCGGTCACCTTGCCCTATTGGGACTGGACGAGCCTCTACGACGTCAACCAACCCGTCAACCAGACCGACAGTGGGACCATCCCCGTCGCGTTCCGCTGCTTCGTCGACGACAGCGTGCTGCGCTCTTTGAAGGGCACGATTCCTGACGCCACCTGGAATGCCCTGGCCACGCTGAACGACCCCAGCCTCACCTACGACTCGGGCCCGAGGTTGTTCGCGGCGGCCAACATTCCCTACGACGGGAGCGCTCAAGCCGAGGCGATCCTCGCGGCCCTCGCGGTGGGCAACCCGCTCTGGCACCGCTACCGCTGGCCCGGGGGAGGCACGAGCTCCGGCCTCTTGTTCGAGGACTACCCGTCCGCGGACGATGTCACGAACATCCTCAACCTCAACAACTTCTTCCAGTTCGCGAGCGGCCCGGACAATAATCACTTCTTCGGCGCCCTGGAGAACATCCACAATCTGATGCACAACTTCTCGGGCGGCAACAACCCGAACACGCTTCCGAGCGAGCCCACCGTCGGCGACATGGTCGACGCCGGAGTGACCGCGTTCGATCCCATCTTCTGGTCGCACCACGCCAACGTGGATCGCCTGTGGGCGGAGTGGCAAGTGCTGCACCCCGGGCAG